>JAOARS010000202.1 GCA_025210415.1 Marinifilum sp.
ACATCCTGGATAAGGTTATGGTAACCTGTGCTGGCATTCATAATTTTAGGCTCAGTATCAGGCCATTCATGTATATAGTTTAAAATGATATAATGTCTATTGTACAGCAGAATATAAGTACCTGACAGATCCTAGCAATAAGTTTCCGGTTAACCAGGTTGATAATTGGGGAGCCTCAACACCCATCTGTACTACTATTTTAGATCGATTATTACTTTTAAACGATGAGCGGGTAAAGGCTTATTGTGATCAAACAGAGAGTGATGAAGTAGCTGATTATGTAGGTATACCAAGTGGCGTAGTAACAAAGTTTAAAGAATCAGAGGTGTCCTTACAAAGTTCAATGCAATTAAAATCGAATGAACAACCTACTTATAACACTGTTTGGATGCAATATGCTGAATTGGAATTGATGATGGCTGAGGCTTATGAGAAAGGTTGGATCAGTGGAGGAACAGGTGAAGCTGAGAAGCATTATAAAGCAAGAGTCAAGGCGTCACATGATTATTGGCAATCGCGTGTGGAATTTGGTCTTTCAAAAGGATTGGATCTTGTAGCGATGGAAGATTTCAATGATGATTACTTCCTTAAAGATGAAGCAGCCTATAGTGGTAATAAACTGCAAAAAATATATTTACAAATGTGGTTGAGTCAGTACAATAATATTGAAGGCTATTTCCAATGGAGGAGGACAGGCTTTCCTGAATTAATTCCTGGAGCAGAAACGCAGAATGGACAGAAAATTCCTGTACGTTTGAATTATCCGGTAACCACAAAAGCGAATAATGAGGATAACTATAAGGCTGCCGTTGCCCGACAGGGAGCGGATGACTTAAATACCAGGATGTGGCTAATTAAATAAGTTAATATAGTTTGAGGCTGTCCTGATGGAGGATATCGTGCTTTTTTATCCACTGACAACGATATCTTTTACCAGGATAGCTTCTGATATAAAAGAATCCCGAATGAGATTAATTTGTTTGTTTTTTCTTTTTGTCATTGCGTTTTTCGCACAGGCAGAACGGAAAGACCATAACGCTAAATGGAGTCTAGAAACACCACCAGCTAATCAATTTTCTGTTTCATTAATACCTTATCCCTCTGAAGTAAAGTGGGGTGAATCATGGAATTTTTTTAACCAGATTGATATAGATTGTTCAGCCCTTCGAAATGAAACTGAATGCAAACAGCTATTAAAAGAATTAAAGAAAGCATGTGGTTTGCTTGCAGATAAGACAGAAAGGGAAAAAGTGTTATGCATTGTTTGCAAGCCTGGCTTAAATTCAATGACTTCTGAAGCTTATTCTTTAAATATCAATAACAATAATGTAGAGATCGCGGCAAAGTCATATGCCGGATTTTTCAATGCAGTTCAAACGTTCAGGCAATTAATTGTTCGTGAAAAGGGAGAGATCAAGATACCATCTTGTAATATTCAGGATGAACCCGCTTTTCAAATCAGGGGGGTAATGTTGGATGTGGGACGTACTTATATGCCCATTCATTTTCTGAAAGAAATTGTAAGAAACGCCGCCAATTATAAAATGAATGTGTTTCATTGGCATTTGACTGATTATCCGGGCTACCGTATCGAAAGCAAGAAATTTCCGCAGTTAAATGAAGTGAGCACCTATTGGCCAACGAGGCAGCCTGGCATGTATTACACCCAAAACGAAATTAAAGACTTTGTTACTTATTGTGCTTCTCTGAATGTGCGTGTTATTCCGGAAATTGATATGCCCGGTCATAGCTCTTATTTCGAAAAGGCTTTTGGATTTGATATGCAAACACCACAAGGGTTAATAGTTATGAAAGATCTGATGGATGAAGTCTTGCCGCTCTTTACAGATTCTCTGGTGCATATTGGTTCGGATGAAGTAAAGATCAGGATGAAGAATTTTATGCCAGAAATGATCCAGCATATTCGCAACAAGGGAAAGGAAGTCATCGCCTGGTCGCCAGGGCATCGGGAAGATTCAAAGGTGATTAATATGTTGTGGGCAGAAGCCGAATTTGGAGGAACACCAGATTTAACCGGAAGGTTTATTGATGCCAATGGTTTTTATATTGATTGGATAGATTCTCAGTCGGGTGTTAACCAGGTGTTTTTTCAACAACCATGCAGGCAAAGCAAAGGAGATGATAATGCGATGGGGTCAGTCATGTCATTTTGGACAGATGCCAAGTTAAGCTCACATAAACAAGTATTGGTACAATACCCATTTTATCCTTGCATGCTCACATTTGCAGAACGATTATGGCGTGGAGCGGAAGAGCGTCGAAAGGATTTATTTGCTCAAGTTCCTGAGAAAGGAACGAAAGCATGGGAGGCTTTTGATGAATTTGAAAATCGTCTGATTAATCATCGTGATAAGTATTTTGTCAATAAGCCCTTTTCCTATGTGAAACAATCAGAGATTAACTGGAGCATCATTGGTCCTTTCAATCATCAGGGGAAGAATGATAAAGCGTTCGCGCCTGAAAAAGAAATTACGGAAAGCTATCAATATCAAGCACAACAACTAACGTGGGAACAGAGGAAAGCATATGGAGGTGCGGTTCATATCCGTCATTTCTACAATGTGTTTGATATGCACAAGGGTAACTTTAATGAAAACTCCTGGCCTTCACTGATGTCAGAGAAAGTGGGAAATGAAGATGGAACTTGTTATGCACTGACCTATATTGAAAGTCCCAAAGAGCAAGATGTATACGCGATGGTTGGCATTAATGAGATGTGGGGTATCACCGGAGGTTACCGTTCTGCTCCTCCGCCAGAATTAGGTAGCTGGGATTTTAGTGGTGGAGATGTTTGGTTGAATAACAAACGGATTGAACCTCCGGTGTGGCCTTTTAAAAGTCTGTTATGGGGAGGTTGGGGTAAAGGTCGTATTGAGGAACAGCCCTTAACACAAGAAGGATATTTCTTTCGCCCTCCGGTTAAAATACATCTGAAAAAAGGACTTAATAAAGTATTGGTAAGAAGTGTATTTGGGCATTGGAAACAAGACAATGGGCAACGAAAATGGTTTTTCTGCTTTATTCCTGTTATCTGGGACGGAACACATTTTAGGGAGGTGAAAGGTTTAAAATATCGCAGCCAAACAAGTAATGAAAAGCTGTGGAAGCAATCAAGCAGTAATTAATAAGTGTTATTTGATAATTAGGCTTTTACCAAATGGGATGTTGTTATCTTCAGGTAAAAGCCTTTTTTGTTAATTCTTTAGCTATGAAAATAAATTATGGAATAATTCTAATACTTTGGGTGATGGCATTGTGTAGCTGTCAGCCATCAGGAGAAAGAGGTAAAATCTTGACTTATGCCATGTCACATAATGATTATGAGCACGACAATCCTTTATGGGATGCCTATTCAAAAGGATTTATTTGTGTGGAGGCTGATGTGTTCCTGGAAGATGAAGAGCTTTATGTAGCACATACCCATGAAGAGATAAATCGTAAGGTAACACTTAAAAGCCTTTACCTTAATCCGATTAAAGCTCTGGTATCTAAGGGAGAAATTACGGAAGAGAAGCCATTGTGGTTATATATTAATTTAAAAACCAGTGGGCGTATTTTAGAAGTCATTAATAAGCAATTGGATCGTTACCGTGAGATGCTGGTCAGGTTTGATTTGGATGGATATCATCCGGCACCGGTTAAGGTGATAGCTGGAAGCTGGTCTGCAATGGAACAATGGGAATCTCGTTATGTATTTGCGGAAGGAGGAGTTAATCAGTTAATTTCAAAGTTACCATCTTCATCGGTGTTTTTGATTAATGAGCAATGGACAAAGCATTTTAGCTGGCAGGGCAAAGGTGAAATGCCTGTTGACGAAGAACTGATATTGCGTCAATGGGCAAGGGAAGCTGAAAAGAAAGGAAGTATTTTGCGTTTTTGGGATACAGATGTCAATGATCAGGGTGCGCGTTTAGCTTTATGGAAAAAGATGTATGATTGTGGTGTGGATCTGATTAGCAGTGATTATCTGGGTGAATTGGCAAATGCAGAACTTCAAGCAGAAGTGACGGAACAAAAGACCGTATTGCCGATTGACCTGATTCGTAATAAAAAAGGTGTGCAGTTGCTTGTTAATGATGAAGTTCGTTTGGCAAACGGCGTACAGGTTGGAAGTGAAAATGTGCAGATTGAATCAAAGAATGATGTATCACTATTTTATCTGGCACATAGTGGAGAAAAGGATACGGTGCGATTTGTTTTTGATGAGATTGTAAATCTAAATCAGGGATTGGCACATTACCTGTTTGGCGATTGGGAGAGTTGGACCAAGCCCATTGTGTATACTGATACAAAGCAGTTGCCTTCACAAGAGTTGATGTTTAATATCTGGCAACACAAGGATGGTATTTACGGAGCCATGATGCCATTGTGTGGTGATTCTTGGGTGAGTCATTTAGCTGGAGGTAAACAAGGGATTGGAACAATTTCTATTGATTGGAGTCAATCGTCATCAGAGAAAACGCCATTTTTAGCTGTGGCATTTGACAATGATCCTTATGCATTGGTTGAGCGATTATATGCGGAAGGCATGAAGACGATGAACCGAAAGAACAATCTAAGGAAATACAAATCTTTTCCATCTATGTTCGAAGGCTTGGGTTGGTGTACCTGGAATGCTATGTATGAACAAGTGAGTGAGCAAAAAATTGTTGATGCCATGTCTACTTTTAAGCAAAAAAGTATTCGTATTCCCTGGATGTTGATTGATGATGGTTGGTTATGTACCGATAAGCAAAGCCGCTTAACGAGTCAAGGTTTTGACCAGAATAAATTCCCTAAAGGGATTACGCCAGTAGTAGAGCATTTAAAAGAAGAATTCGATATCGATGATATTGGCGTATGGCACACCATGAGTGGTTATTGGAGTGGCGTAGATAAAACGCAGTTTGATGAAGAAATGAAAGCTAATTTGGTTCCATTTCGCGACAAGGCAGATGTGCATGATGAAGCATGGAGCGATGTAGAATATTATGCGCCGAATCCTAACGGATCAAATGCAAATAGGTTTTATGACAGTTGGTACAAGTATTTATCCAATAATGGGCTATCTTTTGTGAAGGTAGATCAGCAGGCCATCATCAAGCGTTTGGCGCATGGTATGCAAAATTGGCAAGCAATGGGGTATTGGAATGTTGCCACCGGAATGGAAAGAGCCTTGCAACAGAATGTACAGAAATATTTTGAAGGTCGTATTGTCAATTGTCAGGATATGGCAGTAGAGGCATTGTATAATATGAGTGGTTCTGCTATTGTACGTAATTCAGATGATTTTTTCCCGGAACGTACTGCCTTTTATAGCCTGGAAGTGGAAAAAGGAAATGCAGCTACTCATACGATTATGAACCTCTTCAATGCGGTTTGGACTTCGCAAATAGCTTGGCCCGATTACGATATGTTTCAATCACATCATGTGAGTGCATATTATCATGCTGCGCTTAGAGCAATTAGTGGGGGACCTGTATATATAACGGATACGCCAGGAATGCAAAATGAAGATGTAATTAAAACACTTATTGATTCAAGAGGAAAATTATATCGGGCGGATAAATCAGGATTACCTACAAAGGATTGTTTGTTTACAATTAACAAAAACAAACCATTAAAAGCATATTCAAGAATAGGTGAAGCAGGAGTTTTGGCCATTTTTAATGCTGATGATTCAGATTTTGTGGAAGGAAATTGGAAAGTTAATGATGTTGACGGATTAAAAGGAAATGACTTCGTGGCCTACGAGTATAAAAGTAAAACTTTAAAGATTGTCTCTGCGGAAGATCGGGTTCCCATAAATCTGGATCGTTTAGATTTTCAATATTGGAATGTGATTCCTTTGGATAAAAAGGCTGTAGTTATTGGATTGCTGAATAAATTGAATGCGCGTGCTGCTGTAGAATCGGAAGTGATTAAAGATGGTAAACTTGTTGCGCTTTTGCACGAGGGTGGTCACATTGGTATGGTAATTCCACAAAAGCCAAAGAATATCCTGATAGATGGTAAAGTTTGTAAAGATAATTGGCATTGGAATGATCAGTTGTTGGAGATAAATTACCCTTCAATGCAAGAAGTGAAAGTAGAAGTTGAGTATTAAAGATATTTATATGAGACAAATAATAGTTGGATTAATATTGTTGCTTTTGAGCTTTGGGGAGATTCCAGCTCAGGAAATGGAGCAGGTTAAAAAGGAATTTGGAATTACAGATTTTGAAGCGTTAAAGTCGCGGTTAGAATTTGATAATAGGAATATCGCTAAAAAAGGAATTCGTCATTTCAAAGAGACAGGTGAGGACTTGATCACAGGCTACTCTTATGGCGAGTTTTATGACTGGGATTTGTATTTCGAGAATGTTTACATGTCGTACTTTGGAGAGAGCAAGTATTGTTTTACCAATCTTCAGGCATTTCTCAAACGTCAGCATTTGAACGGTTTTGTGTCGCGTTCATTGAAAAAAAGTCGCTGGTATCAACATTTCAAGCCATTTTTAGCGCAGCTGGTTGTTTTGGGCGCTAAACAGGAATCAATTGAATGGTTAAAGGATTCGCCAACAGGAGAGATTTTAAATGAAGAATACTACGTAAACGATCGGACATATTACCAACGTTTAAAGTGTTACATAGATTATTGGTTGTGGTATATGGATTGGGATAAGAACGGTTTACCAGTTTGGAACAGTTCAGATCACAGTGGTATGGATAATCAGTTTTCCCGTTCAGGAGGAAAAAATGCTTTTAGATATGAAGGTGTGGACTTGGCTTGTTATGTTCATCGTGAATTGAAAGCGATGGCTTTGATCGCTGACATTCTGGGCTGTAACGATGATGTAAAAATGTATAATAAAAAGGCAATCAGGATTGCTAAAGCGATAAATGAAGTGTTTTGGGATGATAAAGATGGCTTTTATTACGATCGGGACGAAAGAACAGGGGAATATGTGAGGGTGAAGTCTGTCGCTGGATTTATGCCTTTATTTGCAGGAGTTGCCTCGAGGGATCAGGCAGAACGTTTGGTGAAAAATCATCTTTTAAACAAGGATGAATTTTGGACAGCCTACCCTGTTCCTGCCTACGCAAAAACAGAACCTGACTATGATCAATATGTGCGCGATCATGGATGTAACTGGCGTGGTACCACCTGGATTCCGACCAATTACATGTTGTTTCATGGTCTATTGGACTATGGTTATACAGATGTGGCAAAAGAACTGGCTAGGCGAACTTTTGAAATGGTACTTGAAAAAAATGAGATGACACGTGAGTATTACAATGCCGAAAATGGAGAAGAATTTGGTCTGAAACCTTTTTGGGGGTGGAGTACATTAGCTTATTTTATGCCCTTTGAGTTTGTCTCTGGTTATAATCCAATGAAGTTGAACAAAGAGGCGATAAAGTCAATGGGAAGAGAACTATTGGGAGTGTCATTTAATAAGTAATTTTGAGTTGTTATGTATACTAATAGGCTAAAATCTAATTTAGTATGAACAGACTTCGTGACAGAATTATTGTGCAGTGAATGATTTTGTTTATTTTTAGCGTCGAATATTATCTATAACACACTCACAATGATTAGATCAAATCTTAAAATAAATAAAAAGCTTTCACTTGTCGATCAGGTCGAAGAGCGGTTGTTGGCACATTTCAAGGAGATGAGCTTAAAGCCGGGCGATACACTTCCTGGCGAAATAGAACTGAAAGAGGCGCTTGGTGTAGGTCGAAGTGTTTTGCGGGAGGCTTTAAGTCGTTTTCGGATGATTGGCCTAATTGATTCCAAGCCTGGTCGTGGTATGTTGCTTCGTGAACCATCTTTGTTTAGCGGGATGGAGCGTGTAATGAATCCCCATCTATTTAGTCATGAAAAGTTGATGGATTTACTTGGATTTCGTGTTGTACTTGAGCTAGGCGCTGTTGATTTTATTTTCGATAACGTAAAAGATGAGGACATCGATGATTTACAGCGAATAGTGGATCGTCAGGTTGTGTATGACAAAGTGAAATTTACGCCTCAAAGTGATTATGAGTTTCATGTAAGGTTGATGCAGATTGCCAATAATGAATCTGTTAAACAGTTTCAGAACATTCTTTATCCTATATTTGTGTTTATCCAGAATAATTATCAGCTTTTCTTGCAAACATATGAAGAGAAGCACAAGGATCGTGACGAAATAACGCATCAGGATTTATTGGTGTTGCTTTCGGCGGGAGATCGTGATAATTTCCGCGAAGCAATGAAGCAACATTTTGATATGTATTACTACTTAATTAAGCAGCAAACAACGAATGTTGCCGATAGTTAGATGATTTAAAGATCGAAATATAAAGCATAGTTTTCAAATGAAGGCTGTGCTTTTTTTTATTTATAAGTTGTTTTATCTTGAAAAAAGAATTCTCTTTTACATTCCTCCTCCTCTTTAAACATTCGACCTTTGTCTGCTTCTTACCTTTGTCTATTATTGCAAAATATTGAGTTAATAATCTTAATATTTACTTATGAATAAAATCAAACGTATTGTAATCTTGATATCTTTCTGTTTGGTATACTTTGCAGGAAGCTCGCAAATCAATGAATTAAAGCAGTGGCTCGCGACACCCGAAAAAGACAGATCTTATCTGAATAATGAAGATTTTGCACAAAAAGCCCTTTCGAAGAAGGAAGCTGAGATGGTTATAAAACTAATCTTGGCGGATAAGCAAACGCGAATGAAGAATCATTACGAAGGACAATGGGATGAACGTGAATTGGTATTTCAAGATCATAGAATGCCTTTCTCTTACAATATTTTTGGTGAAGAACCCGCAGATGGTCGTTCACTATTTATTTCATTGCATGGAGGTGGAGGAGCACCTGCAGAAGTGAACGACCAGCAATATAAAAATCAGATACATTTGTATGATAAAACCATGAAGGATATGGAAGGCGTGTATTTGGCGATGCGTGCACCTACAAATACCTGGAATATGTGGCATCAGGACGATATTGATGATTTTATCAATATTATCATTCAGATGGCGGTAATAAAAGAAAAGGTAAATCCGAACAAAGTGTATCTGCTGGGATATTCTGCAGGTGGTGATGGTTTGTATCAATTAGCTCCTCGTATGGCTGATCGATTGGCGGCAGCTTCGATGATGGCAGGTCATCCGGGTGATGCTTCGCCATTGAATCTACGTAATTTACCATTCGCTCTTCATATGGGTGCTGAAGATGGTGCTTATGATCGAAATAAATGGGCTGTTAAGTGGAAAGGAATGTTGGATAGTTTGGAACAGGCGAATCCTGGATTCTATAAGCACCAGGTAGGAATACATGAGGGCCATGGGCATTGGATGAAGTTAAAAGATGCGGTTGCTTTACCATGGATGGCTGAGTTTAAGCGTAATCCACTTCCTCAGAAAATTGTTTGGCGTCAGGATAACAGACATCACGAGCAATTCTATTGGTTATGGAATCATAATCACCAATCCAGAGCAGGTGGAGAAATTATAGCTAGTTATGATTCAAAATCGAATACCGTTAATGTATCAAAATCATATACTAACCATGTGCAGGTTTATCTGAATGATCAGATGCTTAACCTAAACAAGCCTGTAAGAATAGTTTATAATGGAAAGGAAGTGCAGCGAAAGAAGTTGGCCAGAAATATTTCCAATATTTATGAATCATTGAATTATAAAGGTGATCCGAATTTGGCATTCTCAGCAAAAGTGGAATTGAAATTAGATATTTAGAAAATACAACAAGAGGCAGTGTGATCTGCCTCTTGTTGAATCAAATTAATACATTAGGAGTATTATAATTGAGGTCCGGCTTTTTCAAGCTCGAGGCCTTTTTTTGCGTCGGTATACTTTTTAAAGTTAGTGATAAACTTTGTAGCCAGATCATTGGCTTTTTCTTCCCATTCTTCAGGATTATTATAGGTATCCCTGGGGTCCATAATATCAGGATTGACATCATGAAGATTAGTTGGAACTTCCAGATTAAAGATTGGGATTGTTTTAGTTTCAGCTTCTTCAATTGAACCATCCAAAATAGCATCAATAATAGCTCGAGTATCTTTTATGGAAATGCGTTTTCCTGTACCATTCCATCCGGTATTTACCAGATAAGCATGAGCTCCGTGAGCTTCCATCTTTTTAATCAACTCTTCGCCATATTGAGTTGGGTGTAAGGATAAGAATGCCTCTCCAAAACAAGCAGAGAACGTAGGGCGAGGTTCAGTTACACCAAGTTCTGTGCCTGCAAGTTTTGCAGTAAATCCAGAAAGGAAATGATATTGCGTTTGCTCAGGAGAAAGCTTTGATACAGGAGGCATCACACCAAAGGCGTCAGCAGTAAGAAATATAACTTTATTGGCATGTCCTGCTTTTGAAACAGGTTTTACTATATTTTCTATGTGATGAATAGGATAGGAGACGCGCGTATTTTCCGTTACAGATTTATCCGAAAAATCAATCTTTCCGTCAGCATTCACCGTTACATTTTCGAGCAGCGCATCTTTTCTGATGGCATTATAGATATCCGGTTCACTTTCTTTATCCAGATTAATGGTTTTGGCATAACATCCACCTTCGAAATTGAATACGCCTTCATTATCCCATCCATGTTCGTCATCGCCAATTAATTCACGCTTAGGATCAGTCGATAAAGTTGTTTTCCCAGTTCCTGAAAGTCCAAAGAAAATAGCTACATCGCCATTTTTACCTTTGTTGGCAGAGCAGTGCATGGCTGCCATTCCATTCAATGGCAAATAATAGTTCATCATGGCAAAAATGCCTTTTTTCATTTCGCCACCATACCATGTGCCACCAATAATTTGCATTTTTTCGCTCAAATTGAAAATGGTGAAAACGTCTGAATTCAGACCTTGTTGTTCCCATTTTGTATTTACCATCTTTGAGGCATTCAGAACAACAAAATCAGGTTCGCCATAATTTTCTAGTTCTTCAGAAGTTGGACGGATAAACATGTTTTTTACAAAATGCGCTTGCCAGGCAACTTCAGTAATAAATCGAACTTTTAATCGAGAGTTTTGATTGGCGCCACAGAAAGTGTCAACTACATAAATTGTTTTATGGGAGAGGTAGCTGCATACATCCTTTTTGATTGTAGACCAGGTTTCTTGCGAAATAGGCTTATTATCATTTTTTGCATGTTCTGAGGTCCACCAAATGGTGTTTTCTGTAATTTCATCTCTTACAATGTACTTATCCTTTGGAGAACGTCCTGTGAACTTTCCAGTCATAACATTCACTGCACCCAGTTCTGTTTTCTGACCTTTTTCGTAGCCATTAAGGTTTGGATTTAGTTCTTCCTGGTAAAGAAAATCATAAGATGGGTTGTAAATGACATCCTTAATGTCATTTATCCCATAAGTGCTTAGGTCAACCATGGTTTTTACTATTTCCATTTTGTGTGTTGTTAATTGGGGTTTGCTTACAAATTGTAATTAAAATATGTGTTTTTAAGAGTTTTATTGAGATATTAATATGTAATAGTCTTTTGAAAATTAACTAAAAATAACAAAATAGAACAATAATATGCATTGATGTATATTGAAATAATTCTTTAATATCAGTGTGTTTCGATGTTTTTAGCATATTTTCGATTCAAATTCTTTGCTAAGATTTGTTAATACTTAATCAATATCCAAATATTTAAACAACTTTCTTTTTGAAAATGTTCTAATATGCAGTAAATGAAATGAAAAAAAAGTAATTAATGAATTTTATCTCTAAATTAACTTACGAATTGTAATTTGTTAGAAAATGTAAGACACTGACTAATAGGAGTTAAAGTTTTATGGTTTGTTTTTGTGTAGAAGTAGGAGTGTAATTGATAATTTGAATGTTGGTTCTGGCATTTTTTTTGTGAAAAATCGAGTTAGGAAAGCCAAAAATGGCCACAGCATGGAAGGAGAGGTTAGGAATTGAAAGGGAATATAGTGAAGGGATTTAATGTTACTCTATTGAAGGAGTATAATGTGTAAATTTCGGGATAGAACGATTTCTGGAAGAAATAATAAAATGAATTAGAATGAGAAGAGCGTAACCACAAACCGAATCACTGGTCTTAATTGATAGGTTATTAGGTTATTATTTTGTAAAGGATGTTAATGAATGAGTTGAATGGGTACATAATTTTAATTGCACAATGGATGCATATTAATATAATGATCAAAAAAAGCGCACCCACAAAAGAGTGGATGCGCCTATTTAAATAACTTCTGTCTAATTTACGATCTTGGGTGGAATTGAATTAAAGTATTCTTTAGATATTCCTTATCCAAATGTGTGTAAATTTCAGTTGTGATAATTGATTCATGTCCCAGCATTTCCTGTACTGCTCTTAGGTTTGCACCGCCATCAATTAAATGAGTGGCAAATGAGTGACGGAAAGTGTGTGGGCTAATGTTCTTATCAAAACCAATCTTCTTAGTAAGGTTCTTTATAATAGTAAAGATCATTACACGAGATAATTTTTTGCCACGACGATTCAAGAATAGAATATCTTCGTCTTCTTTGTGAATCTTAAGTGTGCGACGGTATTCGCTTAAATAAAGGTTGATTTCTTTAATAGCCTTTGTGCTAATAGGTACTAATCTCTCTTTATTGCCTTTACCTTCAATCTTAATGAATCCTGACTCGAAAAACAAGTTGGAAATTTTAAGATCGATTAATTCAGAAACGCGAAGGCCACAGCTGTAAAGTGTTTCCAAAATAGCCTTGTTGCGCTGACCTTCCGACTTCTTAAGATCTACAGAGTTGATGATTGTGTCGATCTCTTCAACAGAAAGAATGTCAGGTAATTTACGACCAATTTTTGGAGACTCAAGTAAAGCAGTAGGATCTTTTTCTACTTTTTCTTCAATTAATAAGAACTTGTAGAATGATTTGATACCACTGATTACTCTGGCTTGTGTGCGAGGGCTAATGCCACGTTCTCCAATCCATTCCATCATTTCCTTAAGGTCTGCCAGAATTACTTCTTCTGGTCCCTTGTTTTTGTTAGTTTCCTGTAAAAAAGTTACAAGTTTTGCGAGGTCAGTAACGTAGGCATGCACGGAATTATCCGATAAGCCTTTCTCCAATCTTAGATAGTTTCTGAACTCACTAATTTCTGATTCCCAATTCATAGTTCAAACTTTTTTAAAAAATTAGTGTTCCCGATTTAAATTATATCAGTAAAAATAAAAAATGCACTGATAACATTCAAGAAAAAACGAAAAAATTTACGATAATTTTTATTTTTCAGTTTCAATCATTGATGCAACAAGGTTTTTGTAATCCAACAAAGTATCGTAATTTTGTGGGCTGAAAACAGAGTGTTATTAATTGCATGGATATATTAATCATTAATGGGCCTAATTTAAATTTGCTTGGCCGGCGAGAAAGAAGCATATATGGTGATCGATCTTTTGAAGACTATTTGAAGGAATTAAAAGCACTGTATCCTAATGATACGATCTCTTATTTCCAATCGAATCACGAAGGGGCGATTATTGACCAAATCCATGCTGTTGGGTTCGAGATTGATGGCATTGTAATTAATGCCGGTGCATATACCCATACTTCACTGGCGATTGCAGATGCCATATCGGCGATAAGTTGTCCCGTGGTGGAAGTACATATAAGTAATGTACACAAACGAGAAACGGTAAGGCACCATTCGTATTTATCACCTGTTTGTACAGGGGTAATAGCCGGGTTTGGCCTCGACTCGTACCGATTAGGAGTGGAAGCACTCAAACAGATTATTTAGAAACTGGATTTTATTTATATATAGCTCAGGTGAAGGAAGGGGAGAACCGGAGTCGGAGCTTTGTTAATTGTTGCATACTATCAAGAAAAATTAATTATGAAGAAGTTTACGAAAATTGTAGCTACAATTTCGGATCGCCATTGTGACGTCGATTTCTTAAAAAAACTGTACAAGGCTGGGATGAATGTGGTGAGGCTTAACACAGCACACCAGGATTTTGAAGGGGTTCTGAAGGTGATTACTAATGTAAGAGCAGTGTCTGATAAGATCGCTATCTTAATTGATACCAAAGGACCTGAAATCAGAACAACAGCTTGTGAAGAAGACATCGAACTAAAAACAGGTGATGTATTAAAGGTTAAGGGAGATATCGCAACAAAATCTACAAAAGAGTGTATTTGCGTAAGCTATGACCAGTTTGTAGAAGATTTGCCTGTTGGTGGCAGCATTTTGGTCGATGATGGTGAGGTAGCCATGGAAGTGACCGGTAAAGAAGACGGCTATTTGGTTTGTAAGGTTCTTAACGATGGTACTATTGGAAGTCGTAAGAGTGTAAACGTACCAGGTGTTCGTATTAACTTGCCATCTGTGACTGAAAAGGACCGCAACTTCATCAAATTTGCAGCACAAAACAACATCGATTTTGTAGCACACTCATTTGTGCGTAATAAAGAAGATGTATTGGAAGTGCAGCAGATCTTGAATGAGATGGAAAGCCCAATGAAGATTGTTGCCAAGATTGAAAACGAAGAAGGTGTTGAGAATCTTGATGAAATCTTAGAGCATGTTCATGGTATTATGGTTGCTCGTGGTGACCTGGGTATTGAAATTCCGCAGGAGAAAATCCCAGGAATTCAGCGTCAGATGATCCGTAAGTGTGTGGAGGCTAAAAAGCCAGTTATTGTTGCAACACAAATGTTGCATACAATGATTAAGAATCCACGTCCTACACGTGCTGAGGTTACCGATGTGGCTAATGCTATTTATTATCGTACGGATGCCATCATGTTAAGTGGTGAAACAGCTTATGGTAATTATCCTGTAGAGGCTGTTAAAACCATGGCGAAGATTGCCAAGGAGGTAGAAGCATCGAAGGATAGTCGTAACGATATTCCTGTTGTACAGGAAAGTGCTGATATTACATCTTATTTATCAGATACTGCTGTGAAAGCAAGTAAACAGTTAGATATTAAAGCTGTTTTGACTGATAGTTTGACTGGGAAGACTGCTCGTTACCTGGCTGCTTTCAGGGGTACTTGTCCAATATTCGCTCTTTGCTATAATCAGCATGTAGGTCGTCAGCTGGCGCTTTCATATGGTGTATTTCCACGTTTAATGGAAGATGGTAGCTCTAAGAAGGAGATTTTAAAGAAGACCTTATTAAAACTTCGTAAGAAGGATGTATTAGGTGATGATGATTTAGTAGCATACCTAGGTGGAAGTTTCGGTATTGGTGGTGGTACCACTTATCTTGAAATTATCACCGTAAAAGCATTATTAAAGAAGATTGAAAACGAAAACCAATAATCAGGTATTCGTAGATAATATTAAGAGGTGCTGACACACGCGTCAGCACCTTTTTTTATGCGCGAATCTCACGTCATATCTAGGATGAATTCATGGAAAAACGGAGAAATAAAAAAATATAAGTTTTTTTTCTTCTATAAACATCTGACATCAAATGCTGAAAAGCGAAAACGTAGAACTGGCGTGGTATTGGAGCAAAAAAAAATATTGCAGAATAGAAAAGAAGCCTTATCTTTGCATCGCTTTCAGAAACGGGGGTGTCACTAAAGACGGCATAAACAAAGGGAAGCAGGCGTTTTACAAAGGTAAAACGACACAAAAGTAAAGATTGAAATGAATCTAAACTGGTCTGGTAGTTCAGTTGGTTAGAATGCCGGCCTGTCACGCCGGAGGTCGCGGGTTCGAGTCCCGTCCAGACCGCTTTGTTTAGTTTCTCAAGATATTTATTGTAATATGATTTTAAACTGGTCTGGTAGTTCAGCTGGTTAGAATGCCGGCCTGTCACGCCGGAGGTCGCGGGTTCGAGTCCCGTCCAGACCGCTTGTTTAACTTCATAGCACATTTATTGAAATGAATTAAAACTGGTCTGGTAGTTCAGCTGGTTAGAATGCCGGCCTGTCACGCCGGAGGTCGCGGGTTCGAGTCCCGTCCAGACCGCTTTGTTTTTCTTCATTCAAATGTTTACAGAAACATGAATCTAAACTCGT
>JAOARS010000203.1 GCA_025210415.1 Marinifilum sp.
GATCACAATCATGTCGTAAGATTCAGCTTGGGTCATTTTAGTTTAGATTAGAGATCGTTATTATTTTTTATTTACTTTTTTTCTTTTAAAAAACTTGCGTTTGCCTTTTGGTTTTGCTTTTGTTCGAGGATTGTACTCTGGTGCTTCTCCCAATTCTTCGGGTACAGGAATTTTGAATACATCCGACTCTATTAAATCTTCAATTTTCTTAAAATCGTTCTGATCTTTAGTTGTGATAAAGGTTAGAGCTACACCTTCCGATTCTGCACGGGCAGTTCGCCCAACTCTGTGTACATAATCCTCGGCATCGTTTGGCACATCAAAATTGATCACCAAATCAATGGAATCAATATCAATTCCTCTTGCAATAATATCAGTGGCAACTAAAATTTGATGTTTTCTGTTCTTGAATTCGCGCAAAACTTCTTCGCGTTCGCTTTGTTCCAAGTCCGATTGAATTCCGGCTGCTTTAAACTTGTGCTTTTTCAGATCTTTTGTAATTGCCTTTACATTCACTTTCGTAGATGAGAATATAATTACACTTTTCAGATCTTTTCCTTCCAACAAGTGATTGATCAATGGAATTTTTTGCTCTTCGTGAAGCATGTAAGCAGCTTGCAAAACTCCTTCTGCTGGTTTCGATATTGCGATATTAATACTTTCCGGTTCAACCAAAATTTCTTCTGCCAATTCTCTGATTTTTGGAGGCATGGTGGCCGAAAACATCAGGTTTTGTCTCTCTTTCGGAAGAAAACTCACAATTTGCATTAAATCCTCAAAGAATCCCATATCTAACATACGGTCGGCCTCATCTAAAATCAAATGCTTTATTTTCGATGTATCAACATAGCCCAGGTTCAGATGTGAAATCATTCTTCCTGGTGTAGCAATCACGACATCAGCACCTTCCATCAATCCCTTTTTCTGTTGATCCCAAACCGAAGAATCGCCACCACCATAAACCGATAGTGATGTAATAGACACAAAGTATCCAAATCCCTCCATTTGCTGATCGATTTGCATGGCCAATTCGCGCGTAGGAACCAAAATTAAGGTACTGAACCCATCAATTTGATTCTTTTGGATTTTATCCATTACTGGCAGAAGATATGCTGCTGTTTTTCCTGTACCTGTTTGGGCACAAACGATCATATCTTTATTTTCGATAATTTTTGGGATAGACAGCTCCTGAACCGGCGATGGTGTTTCGAAACCCATGGCATCCAAGCCTTCCATTATTTCAGGAGAAAAATCAAATTCAGAAAATTTCAACTAGTTTCTTTTTTGTGAGTTATAAAATACAGTTATTGAAGATACAAAAAAACTGCTTATTCAACGTATAATACCAAGCCTTTCAGGTACTCACCCTCAGGGTGATAAATATTTACCGGGTGGTCGGCAGGTTGTGTTAGCTGATGCAGAACTCGTACTGTTCTACCAGCATTTGCCGCAGCAACAAAAACTGCTTTTCTAAAATCTTCTTTGCTAACTGCCTGCGAACAAGAAAACGTAAATAAAATTCCACCTGGTTTAATTTGCTCAAAACCTTTTTTATTCAATCGCTTGTATCCTTTTAAGGCATTATCTAACACCTTTTTGTGCTTGGCAAAAGCTGGTGGATCAAGTACAATTAAATCATATTTTTGTGATGATTGATCCAGAAATTTAAAGGCATCTTCAGCATAGGCTTCATGGCGTTTGTCTCCAGGAAAGTTCAATCCTACATTTTCCTTGGTAATGTCAATTGCTCTTGAAGAACTATCAACCGAATGAACCAATTCAGCACCTCCGCGCATAGCATAAAAAGAAAATCCACCTGTATAGCAGAACATGTTTAAAACCGATCTGCCTTTAGAATAGTGTTCCAATAAACTTCGGTTTTCACGCTGGTCGATAAAGAATCCTGTTTTCTGACCTTTTAACCAATCCACATTAAATTTCAATCCATTTTCCAATGCTGCAAACGACTTTGTCTCTCCAAATAAATATCCATTCTTTGGTTCAATTCCCGATTTAAAAGGAATGGTTCCTTCCGATTTATCGAAAACAGCTACTAAATCATCACCAAATACCGTTTGTAATGCTTCGGTAATTTCTTCGCGGTGTAAATACATTCCTACCGAGTGGCATTGTATTACAGCAGTTCCTGCATAAAAATCGATAATTAAACCAGGTAATCCATCACCCTCGCCATGCACCAATCTGAATACATTGTTATCATCTCGTCCATATAATGAAACTGCTCTTCTCATTTGGCAAGCAGAGCGAATTTTTTCTACCCAAAAGTCCAGATTAATTTCTCGCTCTTCGAAACTTAGAATGCGAACAACTATCGATCCAATAGAAATATGTCCGATTGCTAAAAATTCATTTTGATCGTTATATACTGAGACCAAATCTCCTTCTTGTAAGCCTTCATCTACTCTACTTACAGCTCCTGAAAAAATCCACGGATGGAATCTTTTAACAGAATGCTCCTTCCCTTTTCTCAGGTGTACTTTTGGATAATCTATCATTTAAAAATGTGTTTTTTTTCTGATTAACGAATTAAATAGAATTCGTTGTTAATGATTTAATGTATGAAAGCAGATTGCATGATAGTTCATATTAAAGGTATAAAGCATAAAATTTACAATTTAGCACCTTACTCATTATTATGCATGATAATTTACCAGAACCAATACTTTTCTATTCAAGTTTTATATTCCTGTCAAGTTTTAAAGTTATTCCTGTTTCATCTCTGAATTTTTGAACTGTTGTGTTGGTTCCTGTTCTTGCCAAAGGCCTTTGTTTATTGCAAATATAAGCTTCGATCTTATCATATTCATTTACATTATAGTTTTCCTTAAATATCCTGATAATGTTAGAAATTTGCTTGCTACCTTTGGCTATCCACCCCCGATAACCCCTATCTTTAAGTTCTGCAAAAATTAGTGAATTATTAAAATGAAGCATACAATCACATCGACTTTCCATACTTCCATCTGGTCTTAAAATTTCAATGCAATTATCAATGGCATGAAAATTAACTAAAATCTCACCTGCATTTTTCACTTCTGCAATCCATTTTTCTGATGAATCTTCGTCAATATAAGCTGGATTATTTGCAGGTGGTGGGTCATCACACAATCCAAATTGATCTTTTGTAGTTGTAGACTTGCAACCAGAAATAAAAAAATCTACTGGCATAAATCTTCAATATCTAATAAGTTCGAGAATAATTCATTACTATCAGCCAATCCCAAATTCAATGAATTTTCATCGGATGGCAATCCTTTATAGTTTTCCAAAATACTTATTCGTCCTTGTTTTTCATCAAATTCATATACTTTTACTTGGTTGTTAGGTATCAAAGATTGCAAAGGAACTATTTTATTAATTTTTTCTAATAAATAATTAGCTTCTACCTTCTGTTTTAATTGACCGGCCTTAATTACAATGGTTAAATAATTCACCAAATAAGGACTATGAGTTGTAATGAGCAGTTTATTATTCGATTTTCTATTAAAGTTTAAAAGACTCTTTAGCATTTCCCATTGTGAATCTGGAAATAAGTTTTGCTCGGGTTCTTCAACAATATTGATAAAGCACTTGTTGTAATATTTCTCTCTAATTTCATCTATTTTTTTCGATTTAGAAGATTCCTGAATAGATTTACTTAACATTAATTCTGAAATCTCATTGTCCATTCTAATAGATTGAGTAACACTCATATTTTTTCTTAGTGTTTCTTCCTTTTCTGAAATAGCAGATGACAATTCATTTGATACTAAAAACATGGGCGTAAAAGACTGTAAGCCACTTGAAGCTTCCAAAATATTAATTTTATAATCTTTCCCTATTACATACGAGCTATCAATATTTTCATCGTATTCGTATTGATATGAACCAATTTGTAAATCAACTTTCTTTCCTCTCAAAGCTTTTTGAGCTTTTTTTAATTCTTCGGCAAATGTAAATAAATTGTCAGGTAATCCTTTCGCATTGTATGCATCGCTAATTGTACTTAAAAAGTTTCTTTCCGCAGGAACATACATTATTTTGGGTACAGTATATGCGCCTTTATTAACAGCAGTTATAACTGGAGAATCTTTTTTTCTGTCAAAAGTAATTTGATACTTATCTCCAATATAATCAATGAATGTATCTTCTTTAAAATAGTTGTGAATTTTTTGATATTTGGTAAACTCAATAAACTTATCAAATGAAATTTTATCTTTTTTTGTATCACCTCTGTTTATTGATTTTTCTAACCATGATAATGTTGAAAATAATTTGGCAACAGTGCTTTTTCCACTACCCTGATTTCCGACAAACACAGTTACTTCATCAATTTCAATCCAACCATTATTGGTTTGTAAACCATCTGTAATTGGACCAAAATTATTTATCTTTATCTTACTCATTTACATTAAAATTTTAATCTTTAAAGATATTCATTTTGAGTTGTATAACCAGAATGCCTGTTAATCTTTCCGATTGAATTTAACGACTGTAACCAGCAGTGTATTTTGGTAAATCTTACAATTCTTGCTCAGAAGCTTTTAACTTTTCAAAAATCTTTAAAGATACCCAAGCATCGGTAGCTGCATACCTTAATTGACCCGGACTCAAAGTTTCTGCTTCCCAATTCGATACTTGTTGTCGCTTGGATATTCTAAAATTTAAAACAATGGCAGATAGTTTTTTTAATGAAAAGCTTTCGATTCCAAAATTGGAGACGTAATCCTGCAACTCAAGAAATCCGTTTGCATCAAAATCGTTTAGTTTTTGCAAACCTCTGATATCATCTTTAATTGCAGCACCAACTTTTACAATATTTGGATTTTTAAGAAGATCAATAATTTCTACAGGAAGTCCTATTTTATTAATTCTGAACAAAAAAGTTTTCGAATTAGCTGCCAGTTGAAGTAAAGCTACATCGTTCATTTTGCCTTTTTTAAACGATGGCCTGGTTTCCGTATCAAAACCCAAAACAGAATAGTTTTTTAGGTATTGAACAGCTTCAAAAAGATCTTCATATTCATCTATTAGAATTATATCTCCTTCGAAAGCCTTTAATGGCATTTTGTTAGCTTCTTCGGCTGTAATTGATTTTTGAAATGGCAACATTTACTACTCTTTTACTCCGGAAATTTGTTTTTCCTATTCATTGTCTTCATCCCATTCTCTCTGGCGTTGCGAGAAAATAGATCCACTCATGTCTATGTTATCGATATTTGAATCAGCTCCTAATTCCGATTCATCATCCAAATTTATTTTATCGGCAGCCAATTTGTGAATTGCTCTTAGTGAATTGACTAATTTTTGTCCCCAATACTCGTAAAAATGATTGTTCAAATCCCAAAGGGCATCATTCATTACTTCTACTGTTCCAATTTTATATGAGGTAATAAAATCTTTAAGATCTTGATAAATATCGGCAAAATTTTCAGAAATAGAAGCAACCAGTGGCGTATCACTGTATTCCATATCGTTCTCGAACACTTCTAAAAACTCGTCGTGAGCTCCCATTTTATTTTTTACCGAAGAATGAATAAACTCCCAATCCGACTCAGTTACAAACTTTTCTACTTCATCTTCCAATTCATTCTCGTTGCCAGGCAACATACTTGCTTTTAAATAAAGCAAAGGCAATAATTTTTGAGCTGTTTCTACAAACTCAAGTTTCGAAACTTTTGAACTTGTTTCCAATAGCAAGCAAAATTCATTTGCTACTGTTACAAACTCAATTACATTTTTAGAATATACTACGTGTTCAAATTGATCTTCCATCTCTATTTTTTCCTGCAACTCTGCAAAAATAACAAGATTTTACGAATAATAAATTTTAAGGTTCCATACAACCGAAACGCTTTGATAAACAGACCTATTCTGTATTTACACAAATACTATTTACCTGCGAATACGAATCAAATTGGAATCCATTTTATCCTGTTTCCACTTTCGCAGTTTACTTCTTCATTGTCTTTTAAATGTTGAATTACTTCTATCACCTTATCTTCATGATAATCCAGTTTTTCAACAATATCATCAACCGATAAAAAATCTTTTTTAATTAAATTCAGAATTGCATAATAAATTGCCCTGAATTCTTCCTCACTCAATTCTTTCTCTTCCTTACTCTTACAGATATCGCACATGCCACAGTCAGGAGCATACTTTTGTCCGAAATATTCCAGCAGAAACTTTGAACGACATATTTTCTCGCTTTCAGCATAATTAATCACCGATTTAATTTTGCTTTCAAGATTTTCTTTTCTTTCCTGGTACACCTCTTTGCTCAACTTTATAAAGTCAATTGGCAATCGTTCTTGTGTATATAAAATAAAAGGCGTTTTCTTTCGGGGAATGTATTGTATGATTCTATGTTTCGATAACTCTTTCAAATATTCAATAATCAATTCTTTATCAGCTTTAATTCTTTTCGATAAAGTGTCAATATTAACAGGCACATAATCGGTAAACAGGCCGGTAAACGAACGCAGCAATATTTTAATGAAAGTATCAAAGTCTTTATTCGCAACCTGAAACTTGTATAAATCATCACGCTGTACTGCAAAATGAATTCTGGATTCATGTTCCAAATCGTCAGTTAATTCGATATAACCTGCTCGTTGCAATATCTTTAAAGCATTAAAAGCCTGTAATACATTAAACTTGAAATTCTGACAAAATTGTCCCAAATCAAAATCGAAAACAGCATCTTTCCCCGCTCCTTCGGCTACTTGCAAAAAATTTCCCAAAGCCTGATACACCCGAACAATCAAATCTTTTTCAGGAAATGAAGTTTTAATTCTTTTCAACAACTGAACCTTATCGGGATTTGAATAAAGCATTACAGCATATGCTCGTTTGCCATCTCTTCCTGCTCTTCCTGCTTCCTGAAAATATGCTTCCAAAGTATCTGGCAAATCCATATGTACAACCGTACGAACATCTGATTTATCAATTCCCATTCCGAAAGCATTGGTTGCTATCATTACCTGAACAATTCCTTTTCTCCAACGTTCCTGGCGAAAATCCTTTACTTCGTTTCGTAAACCTGCATGATAGAATTCAGCTTTTATCCTGTTGTTTTTTAAAAATTCTGCCAGCTCTTTACATTTTTTTCGGCTGCGTACATAAACAACCGAACTTCCCTTTTGCTTATTTAAAATTTTAAGAAGATACTTTTTCTTGTCCTCTGTTTCCCTTACCAGATAAATTAAATTCTTTCTTTCGAAGCTCTTGCGAAACACATTTTTCTCAGGAAAACCAAGTTTTTCCTGAATATCTGCAACTACATCTTTTGTAGCTGTTGCCGTTAATGCCAGCACAGGAACATTGGGTAACAATTCTCTAAGCGAAATAATTTTTAAATAGGAAGGGCGAAAATCATATCCCCATTGCGAAATGCAATGCGATTCGTCTACAGCAATCAAACAAACATTCATTTGTATTGCTTTCTTTCTAAAAATATCAGAACTGATTCTTTCAGGAGAAATGTACAGAAATTTCACATTTCCGAATAAACACTTATCCAGAATGTTTTCAATCTCATCTCTCGAAAGCCCTGAATACAAAAGTTCTGCTTTAATACCTTTAGCTCTTAAATTCTGAACCTGATCTTTCATTAATGCAACCAATGGCGATACAACCAAACAAATGCCTTCCATTGCCATTGTGGGAACTTGAAAAGTTAGAGATTTTCCACCGCCAGTTGGCATTAATCCCAAAGTATCTTTTCCCTCCGAAACCGATTTAATAATTTCATCCTGCAAAGGGCGAAAACCTCCATATCCCCAATATTTTTTTAGAATATCATTAAATCGATTCATTTATTTCTGTTCCAGATTATTTATTGTGATTCTTTGAGCTTTTAAATGCAAAAAAGCAGTCTAAAAATACTAACTTTTATATGGAATTAATCAATTAACAATTTTTAGTATTTATAATCAAGTTCTATTCCGCTATTTTTTTGTATTTTCGCATGCAATTTAAATCTAAAATTATTGCATAATGTCATTCGTATCTGATAAAATTATTTCTGACGGTCTAACGTTTGATGATGTTCTCTTGGTTCCTGCTTATTCTGAAGTACTTCCGAGAGACGTAAGTTTAAAAACCAAGTTCTCCCGTAACATTACTCTTAATGCTCCTATGGTATCTGCTGCTATGGATACAGTAACAGAATCGGCTTTGGCAATTGCCATTGCACGCGAAGGTGGTATTGGTGTAATTCACAAGAACATGAGTATCGAAGCTCAGGCAAAACAGGTATTAACTGTAAAAAGAGCTGAGAACGGAATGATTTACGACCCAATTACAATTCCTCCTTACAAAACTGTAAAAGATGCTTTGGCATTAATGAAGGAATTTAAAATTGGTGGTATTCCTGTTGTCGACACCGATAAATCATTATTAGGTATTGTTACCAATCGTGATTTGCGTTTCGAACTGGATATGGATCGTCCAATATCAGAAGTAATGACAAGTGAAAACATTGTTACCACTTCGGACTCTACAGACTTGGAAAAAGCAGCTGAAATTCTTCAAGCCCACAAAATTGAGAAATTGCCAGTTGTTGATTCAAAAAACAAGTTAATTGGTTTGGTAACCTATAAAGATATTACCAAAGCAAAAGATAAGCCATTGGCTTGTAAAGATGAAAAAGGCCGTTTGCGTGTAGCTGCTGCCGTTGGTGTATCGGGCGATACTTTAGACAGAATTGAAGCTTTGGTTCAGGCAAATGCCGACGCTATTATTATTGATACAGCTCACGGTCACTCAAGAGGAGTTGTTGAGGTACTAAAAACTGCAAAGAAGAAATTTCCTGACATGCAGTTCATTGTTGGTAACATTGCTACTCCTGAAGCTGCAAAAATGCTAGTTGACGCTGGTGCAGATGCTGTTAAAGTTGGTATTGGGCCTGGTTCTATTTGTACTACACGTGTAATTGCAGGTGTTGGTGTTCCACAGCTGAGTGCTATTTACGAAGTTTCGAAAGCACTTAAAGGTACAGGTGTTCCTGTAATTGCTGACGGTGGCTTGCGTTATTCAGGTGATATTGTAAAAGCAATTGCTGCTGGTGCCGATTGTATTATGGCAGGTTCATTACTTGCCGGGGTTGAAGAATCGCCAGGAGAAACCATCATTTACAATGGTCGTAAGTTCAAATCGTATCGTGGTATGGGTTCTGTTGAAGCAATGCAACAAGGTTCAAAAGATCGTTATTTCCAGGATGCCGAAGATGATATCAAAAAATTGGTTCCTGAGGGAATTGTAGCACGTGTTCCTTATAAGGGAACTCTTTATGAAGTAATTTATCAATTAATTGGTGGTTTACGTGCAGGAATGGGATATTGTGGTTCTGCAAGCATTGAAGAATTGCATGGTGCCAAATTTGTTAAAATTACAGCTTCGGGTATGGCAGAAAGTCATCCGCACGATGTTGCTATTACTCGTGAAGCTCCTAACTATAGCAGATAATATTATTGCATATAAAACGGTAATCTGTATCATAATGGGTTACCGTTTTCTTTTTTGGAATATTTACCATATCATTACCGAATGAGGAAGGGTTTATTATATCTGATTACATCTTTATGTTGCTCGTTAGCAAGTTACGGACAATACAGTTCAACAGATACCCTCTTCACCATTAATCACAAAGCATATTCTTCTGCTGCATTCGAAGAATTATTCAATAGCAATAAACTTCGCGATTCTCATAACAAACCTCTATCCTTAGGCGAAGCTTTAGATTTGTATATCGAATTTCATTTAAAAGCAACTGAAGCCAAAAGTCTGCAGTATGATACAATACCGGAAGTAACTGAGGAAATTGAATCGTACCACAATCAGGCATACAGCGAATATCTTTATCCTGTTACCATTAACAATGATTTGCTTACTGAAACTTTCAACAGGATTCGATATTTCATTAAGCCGCGTCACATTCTGGTAAAAATTGAAGGCCGCGGTACTCCAAAAGATACACTTAAAGCATACCAAGAAGCTTCCTTTGTTTATTCTCAATTAAAAAAAGGAAAGAAATTCTCAAAACTTGTCTCTCAATATTCCGACGATCTTTCAGCCCGAAAAAATGATGGTGAATTAGGATACATTACTACATTTGATATGGATTATGCATTCGAATCGACTGCATATGAAACGTCCTCCGGTAAGTATTCCAAACCTGTTCGTTCACCTTACGGATATCACATTATTCAAACCATTGATAAAATAAAAAATCCGGGCAAAGTAAAAATCAGGCATTTAATGCTTGAATTCAAAAAGAAAAATGAGAAAGACAAAGTTAAATTAAAAGCCGATTCTTTATTTGAGCTTTTACAAAACGGAGCCAATTTTTCTGAATTGATTGCTAAATTTTCTGATGATATCAGTTCTGGTAAAGACAATGGTATACTGCCGTGGTTTGGATTATTTGAAACTCATCCGGCAATTGAAAAGGCTGCTTTTGCATTAAAAAACAAGCAGGAATATTCAGCTCCTGTAAAAACTGAATTCGGATATCATATCATTCAACTTCTCGATAAAAAAGAATACAAATCGATTGATGAATGCAAAGATGAATTGATAACTCTTTTGAAAGAAGACAGCAGATCAAGAATATCAGAAAGCCAATTAATTCAACAATTAAAAGAAAAATACCAATTCAAAGAAAACAAGGAACTGCTTTCGAATTTTTATTCGATTCTGGATTACGCTTATGCCGAGCTTTGGGAAGCTTTATTTTCTATTGATGGTAAAGATTATTCTCAGGAAAAATTTGCTGAATTCCTAAGCAAACAGGCTTCAAAAGATATTTACGAGAATTTTAAAGATTATATCAACAGGTTATATGTTAATTTCTCAAACACTAGTATCTTAGCCTACCACAAAAATAAGTTAGCAGAAAACAAACCTGAACTCAGAGCTTTATTAAATGAATATGAAAATGGTGTATTGGTTTATTTTATTACTAAAAAAAGAATCTGGGATAAAACATCAAACCAAAAAAAAATAAAAGAATATTATAATACAAATTGGAAGAAATACGGAACTAAAGTTGAATACGATACAGTTAAAAATAACGTATTGACAGATTATAGAGAACAACTTGAAAAAAATTGGTCGAAAGAACTTCGTGAGAAATACACTGTTACTGTAAATCAATCAACTTTAAATAAAATTGCGAACAAATAAGAATGAATAAATATTTATTACTAATAATTACAATTACAGGCTTATGTGCTTGTAATTACAATCAGAAAGAAGATCAAACAGTTGCCAAGGTTAATCAAAATTTTTTATACATGAGTGAGGTTGCTGCAATTGTTCCTAATGAGAGTTCAAAAGAAGATAGTATCCTAATTGCAGACAATTATATACATCAGTGGATAAAAAAGCAGTTGATTATTTCAAAGGCGGAACTTAATCTTACCGATGAAGATAAAGATGTTAGCAAAATGGTTGAAGATTATCGATCCTCCTTAATCATTCATAAGTATCAGCAACAACTTCTGGAGCAAAAACTTGACACAATTGTGACTTCTTTCGAAATAGACAATTATTACAGACAAAATTCAAGCAATTTTATCCTGAACAAAAACATTATCAGGGCGTTGTATATTCAAATTACCAAACCAGTTCCCGATTATAAGAAAATTAAACGACTTTATAAATCAGAAAAAGAAGAAGATTGGGACGAATTGGAAGACTACTGCTTTCAGAATGCCACAAAATTTGATAATTTTAGCGGGCAATGGGTAAATGCGAAAGAATTATTAAATAGAATACCTTTCCAATTTAAAGATGAAGACAAATTACTAAAAAGTAGAAAACATATTGAAACGGAAGATTCTACTTACAGATATTTTGTTGCCATTAAGAATGTTGAATTTAAAAACAATGTTGCTCCTCTCGATTTTGTAAGAGACGACATTAGAAAAATAATAATCAATAAGCGAAAAATAGAATTCATTAAGAACCTCGAAGAAAACATCTACAGAGATGCGGAATCGAAAAATAAATTTAAAATTTATTAAACCTTAAAATATGCGTTACATTTTTAGAAAAATCTGCACGGCACTAACACTGTTGTTACTGAGTATTCTTACTCTTAATGCTCAAGACAATGTGATTGATAAAATTATTGCCGTGGTTGGTAATCAGGTTGTGTTAAAATCGGATGTAGAAAATAGATTTATCAGCCTTCAGGCACAAGGATACACATCTGGTAGTGTTGATTTGAAAACTGAAATTTTTGAAGATTTACTGATTCAAAAATTGATGATTGCCCAAGCTGCTATTGATAGTGTTGAAGTAACAGAGCAAGAAGTTGAAGATGATCTTGATCGTAAAATGGAAATGTATATTCAAAGAATTGGTTCCAAAGAAAAATTGGAGCAATACTTTGGAAAATCGATTCTGGAAATGAAGAACGACCTGAGAGACGATACCAGAAACGAACGCATTAAAGAAAAAATGCAAGCTGAAATCACCAAAGATATTCATGTTACGCCAGCTGAAGTTCGTGAATTTTACAACAACATAAGCAAAGATAGCTTGCCAACAATTCCAGGAGAAATAGAAGTGCAGCAAATTGTTAGTAATCCTGAAATTACTGCAGATGAAAAAGATCGAATCAGAAAAAAATTGAGAGGATTTAGAGAAAGAGTTCTTAACGGCGAAAACTTCGCAACATTGGCCGTACTGTACTCCGAAGGACCAAGTGCTCCGCGTGGTGGCGAACTTGGATATATGCCTAGGTCGGAACTAGTTCCTGAGTTTGCCAATGTAGCATTTAATCTAAAAACTGATAAAGTATCAAAAATTGTTGAAACTGAATTTGGTTTCCATATTATTCAAGTAATTGATCGTAAAGGAGAAAGAATAAATGTTCGTCATATTCTTTTAAAACCAAAAATTGAGGCAGAAAAAAGAGAACAAGCAACATCTCGTCTTGACAGTATTGCCGACTTAATCAGAAGTGAAAAAATGGAATTTGGTGAAGCTGCATTTTATTTCTCAGCAGATAAGGATACAAGAAATAATGGCGGTTTACTTGTAAATCCTTACACAGGATCATCAAAATTCGAGAAGGATAATTTGGAAGGAGCTATTGCTAAGGTAGTAAATACTCTAAAAATAAATGAAATTTCTGAGCCATTCCTTCAAGTAAATCGTGGTGTAGATTCTTACAAAATCATTAAAATTAAATCAGAAACTAAAGCTCATCCGGCTAATCTTTCTGATGACTGGAGTATTTTTGAAAATATGCTGACAAATAAAAAACAGCAAAATATACTTGATAAATGGATCAAGGAAAAACAAACTAATACATACGTTCACATTGATGATTCGTATAAGAATGCCAAATTTAGATTTAAGGGCTGGCAAAAATAATTAAGTTTAAAATATTAACTCAGACACAGCCTTTTTGCTGTGTCTGACTTTTTCAAGGGAATCCAAATACAAAATCCTTATGAATTTTAAAACAGAAGTTGAGGCAGCTAATTCCTTACATGCAGATTATAAGAAACTTTTAGCCGAAATTGGTAAAAAAATTTACGGCCAGGATGAAATCATTAAAAAAGTACTAATTTCCATTTTTAGTGATGGCCATTGTTTGTTGGTTGGTGTTCCGGGATTGGCTAAAACTTTACTTGTTAATACAATTGCCCAGGTTTTGGATTTAAAGTACCAAAGAATACAATTTACTCCCGACTTAATGCCTTCCGACATTATTGGAACCGAAATTTTAAATAACGAACGAAGATTCAACTTTATTAAAGGCCCTTTGTTTGCAAACATTATTCTTGCCGATGAGATTAACCGTACTCCACCCAAAACACAATCAGCTTTACTGGAGGCAATGCAAGAAAAAGTGGTAACCGTTAATGGTAAGAATTATGAAATTGACAAGCCATTTTTTGTTTTAGCAACTCAAAATCCAATTGAACAGGAAGGAACCTACCCTCTTCCTGAAGCGCAGTTAGATCGATTCATGTTCAGCATTTACCTTGATTATCCAAAACTTGAAGATGAAATTTCAATCGTTGAAAACACAACCTGTGGCAAGGATATTGTTTTAAATAAAATCATATCAGGAGAAAAGATTTCATATTATCAAAAATTGATACAAAAAGTACCAATTAACCGAAATGTATTGGAATATGCAGTAAATTTGGCAGTCAAATCGAGACCAAACACTGAGTTTTCGCACCCAATGGCAAATGAGTATATCAATTGGGGAGCAGGACCACGAGCATCTCAATATTTGGTAATCGGAGCTAAAACAAACGCATTACTTTCGGGAAAATATTCACCGGATATTGAAGATGTAAAAGAAGTAGCTGTTTCTATTTTAAGACACAGAATAATGAAAAACTATAAAGCTGAAGCCGCAGGAGTTAGCGTTGAAGACATTATAAAAGAATTATTAAAATAACACGAATGCCTGGCATTATTACAAAATACAAATCGATTTATTTACTTGTGGGAATACTTTGCTTATTCTCACTTACGACGGAAGCGCAAAAAAAATCGAAAGTGAAAATTGAAAATTCCGAAAGTTTTCGAGCCCTATTAAAAGCCAAGCCTCCGGTTACAATTTTCAAGGGCAAAGTATACATCACGCACGAAAAAATTAAAATGTATTGCGATAGTGTATATCAATACAACGAGGAAAACAGAATTGAAGCTTTTGGAAATGTTCATATTATAAATGCTGATACAGTACATATTTATGGTGATTATCTAAAATACAACGGTAATACCAAACTTGCCGAAATGCGAGACAATGTAAAATTGAAAAACAAATCGGTTACTGTAACCACAGAATTTCTTGATTTTGATATGAACGAAAGTGTTGGATACTATTTTAACAGTGGTAAAATTGTTGATGCAGATAATATTCTTACCAGTGATATAGGAAGATATTACACCCGTCAGGATTTACTTTTCTTTAAAGATAGTGTTGAAGTACACAGTAGCGATTACATCTTAAAATCGGATACATTAAAATACAATACTGTTAGCAAAACTGCATTCATTTTAGGCCCAACTACTATCGAGAACGAAACCGAAACATTATATTCGGAGGATGGTTGGTACAATACTGCAACAGGAATTTCTCAGTTTTTTAAAAATACAACTCTTAACAGCGAAGAATATCAGATTAAAGGCGACAGCATATATCTCGATAAAAACAACGAAACTGCAAGGGTTTTTGATAATGTGGAATTGAGAGATACAGTTAACAACCTTATTTTGCGAGGACACTTTTTAGAGACTTTTAAGAATACCGAAGAAGCTTTGATGACCGATTCTGCAGTTTTTATACAGGTTGCTGAACAGGATTCATTATTTCTACATTCTGATACCTTAACCATTTCGAAAGATACTGCCGGATTTGAGTTAATTAAAGCCTTTCGTCATGTAAAATTCTTTAGGCCTGATTTACAAGGAAAATGCGATTCGTTGGTTTACAGCATGCAAGATTCTACAATCAGACTTTTTAACAACCCTGTTTTATGGGCACAAGGAAATCAAATGGTAGCAGATACAATTGGTATAGAAACTCAAAATCAGGAAGTAAAATACCTGCACTTTAGAGGCTCTTCCTTTTTAACTGCCAAAGAAGACAGTACATTTTACAATCAAATAAAAGGCAAAAACATGCTTGGCCATGTTAAAAACAACAAGATGTATAAGCTGGATATTGATGGCAATGGTGAAACGCTATACTATCCAAAAGACAAAGGTGTACTGTTAGGTATGAATCTTGCTAAAAGCAGCGATATTACCATACTGATTAAGGAGAACAAAATTGATCAGATTATCTTTATTAAAAAGCCTGATGGCAACATGTATCCTCTGTTTGAAGTTGAGAAAGAAATGTTGTTTCTGAAAAATTTCCAATGGTTCGATGGCATCCAGCCAAAATCAAAAGATGATATATTTATTTGGCGAGATACTCCACCTTTAACATCGCAAAGTATTCTAAAACAATAGAAAAAAATAAAAACGAGGCTTTTAAATTAAAACCTCGTTTTTTATTTTTTAGTATTCATCTTCGTTGAATAAAAAATCTCCTTTGCTAGGATAATCAGGCCAAATATCCTCAATACTCTCAAAAATCTCTCCTTCTTCTTCAATTTCCTGCAAATTTTCAATCACCTCTAGCGGCGCACCAGAGCGAATTGCGTAGTCAATCAACTCATCCTTAGAAGCCGGCCACGGCGCATCTTCAAGTTTTGTTGCTAATTCAAGTGTCCAATACATAAGTTCAAAATATTTTTTAGGTTCCTTTATTCTGCGAATATAAATTTTTTTTCCGAATTTACAAGTCAGGCTCCCATTTTATTTCAGAGGCTCCAACATCCTTTAAAACCTTACGCGATAACACAAACAGATAATCTGACAATCGGTTTAAATACTTCAACAATAAGGGATTTATGTCAATTTCTGTTGACAATTGATTGGCTCGTCGTTCTGCTCTTCGGCAAACCGTTCTTGCAACATGACAAAATCCGTTTAAAGTACTACCGCCAGGCAACACAAAATTATTTAATTCAGGAAGTTGCTCATCCATTCTGTCCATTTCCGATTCAAGAATCAGAACATCCTCCTCACTAAGGTTTAATTTTTGTTTTAAATCTGATTTTTCATCATCGGTTGCCAAACGAGAACCTATCAGAAATAACTTATTTTGTACCAGGTTTAATACCTCTCTGGTTTTCTCTTCAATTGGGTGCGAACGTATTAACCCAATGTAAGAATTCAGTTCATCTACAGTTCCATAGGCTTCCAATCGCAAATGATATTTCGGAACACGAGTTCCGCCAATAAGGCCGGTAGTTCCTTTATCACCGGTTTTTGTATATACTTTAAATTTATCCATTATTTAAAATTTAAGCTGATCATTAAGTTTTCGTACTTGTTATTTGCAGCTATAACAAAGATAAAATTTTTAATTATTTAGAACGATTCTACAAATTAATTTCTCACATAATCTTTTTTAATTTTTCACCTTGTGTCATCAATATACCAATTGAGGTCATATTTAAATTCAACCCAAACATCGAATCCCTTTTCAACTTCTTCCAACAAGCTAACAATTTGGAATTTTTATTCATATTCAGAAAAATCAACACACAATGCTTTGTCAGATATTTGCAGTAATTACTCACAAACAATTCCAAATTTTCTTCTGAATTTAAATTTGATATTACTACAAAATCTATTTCATTCAGATCTCGAAATTCTACAGAACGAATGTTATCAACTTTAAGTTGCTCCTTAAATATTTTAAAATTAATCTCTTCATTTTTTAAACAATCTCCTATACAACTTATTGTAAGCCTGGAATCAACTTTTGCCATGTATGCTTTTGTGTAAGCCAAGCCATTTCCAATAAATAATGGTTTCTTTACCCGATAAAAATTCATCAAACGAAAAATCATTCTATCTGTTGATTTTCCTCTTTTCAAATTAAGAATTTCTTCTTTTAGAGCATTTGCACGCTCAGAACTAATTGCAGATGATTTACATGATGATTTTAACAAGTTTATGGCCAACTCTCTGGTTTGTTGAAGTTGCCCGAACGCATAAAAATGAAGTTTTGCTCCAATAACATTGGTTATCAAATCAATTGCTTCCGACGAATGCCCTTTAAAACCTTTTCGACGATAAGCTTTTAAGCGAAAAAGTCTTTTTTTAAGCTGGTATTGAATTCCACTCATGCTTGTGTTTATGTATATTTGACGAATTAAATTGTAAATTTGAGTTTCTCAATAATTAAAATTATTAGATTTTTTGAACTTTTAATCCTTTATACCGATTAGTTTCTAAAATATCGTATTGTTTCGTTATTACTTACAATGTTCCTTTAGAAATCTATCGGCATAATACATAGTAATTGTATTATTTAAATGATATTAAATGTCTGAATTAGCTGGTCTGGATATAAAATTTTTGCCGGGAGTTGGCCCAAAAAGAGCTTCCGTATTAAATCAGGAACTATCAATTTATAGTTATGAAGATTTGTTGTATCATTTCCCATATAAATATATCGATAGAACGAAGTTCTATTCCATTCGTGAAATCAACTCAAAACTACCATACATACAAGTAAGAGGGCAAATTACCGATATCGAAAACTTAGGTGAAAAGCGTCAGCAAAGGCTGGTAGCCTACTTTACCGATGGTGAAGATACTTTGGAGTTGGTTTGGTTTAAAGGCATTAAATACATAAAAGGCAACCTAAAACCAAATACAGAATACATTGTATTTGGAAAGCCTTCTGAATTCAACAGAAAAATTAATGTAGTACATCCGGAAATAGAAGAAGCAAGCAAGAACAATGGAAAAATTAATGCATCACTTCAGTCTTTTTATTTGACAACCGAAAAGATGAAAAATAGTTTTTTGAATTCAAGAGCAATTCAAAAACTACAAGAGAATGCATTAAAATCGGTAAATGGAAAAATTCCTGAAACCTTACCTGCCCTGCTTATAAAGAAACTTGGTTTAATTAATCTGCACGAGGCTCTGCTTCAGATTCATTTTCCACAGAACACAGAAATTCTTAAAAAAGCTCAATAC
>JAOARS010000204.1 GCA_025210415.1 Marinifilum sp.
ATCAGATCTGCTTTCGGCAGGGATTCTAATAAGAAAGAAAAATATTATTTTAAGTTATTCAGTTCTTGCAGGAACATCTTTAAGTGCTATATCCATGTATTTTTTTTCGTTGCACTTGGGATTAATTGGTATTGTAATTGGAGGATTAATTGGTGAAATATCAAAATACTTTGTGATTCTGTATTTTGTAAATGAATTTTTTAAAGGATATTTTAAGTACAATAGAACTTTTATTAGCTTAGGAATTATCTTATTTACAGTAATTTTATTTGAAAATGTATTTCCTATCCTTTTTCAAAATTTTGGTTTTAAATTATTTTCTTGTAGTGCTATAATTATATTGTTACTTCTGGTTTTTTGTTATAAAAATGACAGCCTGACGAAGAAGTTCAATCTGCTAAGAAAATATATGATTAGAATTTAGACCTAAAGTCATTACTTTATGAAAAAATCAAACTTAAAAAGAATTGCAACAGTTTTTATAACCAATCATCCGGACACAGTTGGAAATGCTAACCGACTTTCCCGCTACCAAACTCTTGCTCAGAATTATAATCTTTTACTTATAACAAATCAACCAGACTTTATTAAAAATAAAATAAATGCAAAGATATTGCCTGTAAAGATCCCACAAGTTCCTGTTTTTTTCTCCTTTGTTTTATGGTTTATTGTTGGGTTTAGGCTTTTATTTTTAAAATATGATTTGCTGTTTTTGGTGTTTTCTGATGCTCCGGTAGCCTTTTTTAATCGAAAAAAGCCTTTTTTGTGCCATATTCATCAATCTCATGAAATTATTGGATTGCATAATAATAAAAAGAAACGGATGAGAATTATCTCAAATTGGATTGCTCTCTTGATTATTAAAGGAGTTAAACGAGCTAATTTCTGTTTTGCCGTTTCTGATCAGCTTGTTGAATTTTTTAAAAGCTTGGGAGTTTCAAGTTCTAAAATTTCTTGTCTGCCACATGGTGTTGATTTGGATAAGTTTAAGAGAAATTTAAATGAGAATAAAATTATCAAACAATCGGATAAGTTTATTTTAATGTACACAGGGTGGGTTTCTGAAAACAGAGGACTTGATTTAATGCTTGAAGGCATAAAGGAGATTGGGAAAGCCAATCCAAATGTGTATTTGGTTATTGTCGGAGCTGAAGAAAACTATATTCATATTATTAATGAATTTATAAAAAACAATAGTTTGGAGAACTTGTTGGAAGTGAAGGGTAGGGTTAATTATGATGAAATCCCCGAATACATTAACCATGCTCATGCTTGCCTTAGTTTTTTAGAAAACAACAAATCATACAGTATCTCACCACCACAAAAGTTATTTGAGTATTTTGCTCTTGGGAAACCGGTAATTGCTAATCAAATTGCTTCGCATAATTCTTATATAACTTGTGGTTATAATGGAATTTTAATTAAGAACCTTGAGGTAAATCTCTTTAAAAATGCTGTTTTAAAGTTAATGACTGATAAAATAAAGTATGAACAAATGTGTGAAAACGCCAGGGTTTATGCGAATCAATTTGATATGAGATTGATTGAAAGAAACTTATTGAATAAAATAGATAGTTTACTTAATGTGGATCTTAATTAAAGGTACGATTCGAAAGGTTTGGTTGTTTCGAGTAATCTTTCAATATGCGAAATATTATTTAGGAAGATACTTAATGAAAAAATCGTTTAAAAATGTATATCTCTATAAATCACATTTAAATATAAAAACCATTGAGAAGTTCCAAAGTGAGGTATCTTTTTTTGGATATTATAACCTTTCTCCTACCAACAGGAAAAATAATATGCTATTCACTCAAACTGCCTCGAAAGAAAAGAATGGGACAAAAAAAGAATCATTAAAAATAATGTTAATCAAAGATTTTGGAAAACCTGTTATTCACCTTACAAATTCCAGAGCATGGAATTGGCAGCAGGCTTGTATGTTACAGTGGTTTATGGAATCTGATGATAAAATTATTTTCAACAATTACTCTGAAAAGGAAGACAGTTATTTTTCAGAAATATTAAATGTTGAATCAAAAGAAAGTAAAAAACTATGTATGCCTGTATATGCAGTTGCCAACAATGGTAAATTTGCACTTACATTAAATTTTGAGCGGCTTGCTAAAATAAGACCGGATTATGGTTATTTTAGTAAGGAGAGTTTTGAGACTAAGTCATTGGAAAATGATGGCATTTGGAGAATAGATATCACAAGAAATAAAAGTGATTTAATAATTAGTTTAAAAGAACTTATAAAATTTAAGCCTGATGCTACAATGAAGAATGCAGAACATTGGGTTAATCACATAGACATAGCACCAAATGGACTTAGATTTATGTTTTTGCATCGATGGCAACGTGAGGGAAAAAGATACATGCGTTTGTTAACAGCTAATTGTGATGGATCAAATTTACACTATGTAACAGGCAATGTTATGGTTTCACACAATTGTTGGGGACATAACAATGAGATAATTTCATTTTGCCAAACCGTTTCCGGAAAAAATAGATATGTCCGTTTCAAAGATTTATCAGAAGATTTTGATGTTATTAGAGAACCAATGTTAACAAAAGATGGGCATCCTTCAATATCGCCGGATGGGCAATGGATGCTTACCGATGATTATCCTGACAATTCTCGTTTTTCTCATTTGTATCTTTATAATTTGATTAACAGTAAATGCTATGTTTTGGGTAAATTTCACCAACCATTAAAGTATAATGGAGAATATCGAATTGATCTGCATCCAAAATGGAGTGTTGATGGTACCAAGATATTTTTTGATTCGGGGCATAATGGATTGCGAAAAATGTATGTTATAGATATTACCAGGTTTTTGCATTATGAGAAAGAAGAAACTGCTAATTATTAATCCGGGACAATTTGGTTATCAATCGGGCTACTATTATTACTGTAAATACCTGAGAGAAGATTATAATATCACATTTATTTGCTACGATCAGGGTTTTCCTAAAATAGAACTTCAAGATGTTAATATCATTTATTTAAATGTTCTATCCAATAAATTTAAACGCTTTATAAGTTGGAGAAAGAGAATACTGAAGGAATGGCAAACAGGTAAATATGAAAAGATATTTATGGTTTATTTCAAACTATGCTTTCTGGTTGGAGCATCAATTAAAAGCGGTAATAAAATACTGGATATAAGGTCAGGCTCACTAAAAAAGTCAAGACTGGCTCGTTTGCTACAAAATGGGCAAATATTGTTTGAATCATTCTTTTTCGATCGAATTACCATATTATCAGAAAAACTGCGAGCAAAAATAGGCTTCAGTAAAGAAAAATGTACACTTCTTCCGCTTGGAGCAGATATAATAGAAACGAATAGAAATGATTTTAGTGTACTTAAATTGTTGTATGTAGGAACATTAAATAAAAGAAACATACACCAAACCATTGAAGGGTTTTCCCGCTTTTATAAAGAGTTTAAATCACCTGTTAAGATAAGTTACGATATTTTTGGATATGGAAGTGATGAAGATGAGAAATGTGTAAAAGAATCAATTTTAAAAAACAATCTGCAAGGTGTTGTTAAGTTTCATGGTCGTGTAAATCATGAACAATTACAACCTTATTTTAAAAATTGTAATGTTGGAGTGTCATATATACCAATGAAGAAGTATTACGATTTTCAACCTCCTACTAAAACTTTTGAGTATGTACTATCGGGTATGATTTGCATTGCAACATCAACTTATGAAAACAAGCGTTTGGTTTCGCACGTGAATGGTGTTTTGTGTAAAGATAATTCAGAATCGTTTTATCATGCCTTAAAAACAGCTTTTCTCAGAAGAAAATCATTTGATTATACAAAAATTGTTAGCAGTTTAAAATTCTATGAATGGTCTAATATTGTTAAAAACACCTTAATGCCAATTTTAGAAGAAAAATAGAATTTCCAATCATAAGAAGTTTGAATGAAGATTATGAATCTTATAACAGAGAGGACAATTCTTATTGCCATTGCAATAATCAGCTTACTTTACATTGGAGAACCTTGGATTTTTCATGGGCAAAAATATTTTTATATTGTTGATTATGAAGAAAGTAAAGATGTCAGTAATATATATATTGCATTTAGAAATGATGATATTTCTGCACTTTCCAATGTTGAACACGAAAGCAAAATTTTTAATGCTTTCAAGCAGTATGGCATTAAACAAACATTCTCAATAATTCCAAATATTAAAGATAGAAATGGAACTCCACACAATCTTAAAATTAATAAACCCATTATTGATTCTTTAAAAAAGTGGGAAAAAAACAATTTTATAGAATATGCTTTGCATGGATACTATCATAGTCACGAAAAAGGTATTGGAGGAGAATTTGCCAATAGAAAATTGAAGGAACAAATAGAAAGAATACAAAAAGGAAAACACCTGTTGGATTCCATTTTGGGAAAAGATGTAACAATATTTGTCCCTCCGCAAAATCAATATGATATTAATACGCTAAAAGCTTGTGTAACGTCTCATATTAAGATTATATCTGCTTTTATTGGAACACCAAATATTTCTGAAACTTTATTATCTGCAAATGTGAACTGTACTTTGGATCAACATGACTGGATACCATCAGCACAAAAAGTATATTCCATAGTACAAAATAGCAAGGAAGATACCTTTGTTGTAATTTTTTATCATTCAAATAATCTTGATACAAACGAGGATATTGTATGGTTGAATTCATTTTTAAACAAATTACAATTGGATAATCGTGTTATTTTTACCACACTTAGCGATTTGGCAGTAAGAAAAGATCCTGCCTGTAAGAAAAGCATAGCTCTTGGTCAGATGATAAAAAAAATAAATCAGGAACGGTATTATGCTAAGTTATATGTGCGAGCTATAAATTTATTTGTTGATTTTGATTTGTACATAAAAAAGAAAAGACAAAAAGTAGATCAGTATTATTATTTGAATGATAGTGAGTTGTTAAAAAAAGAAGCGAATGGGTTATTTAGAATTTATCAGATAATAATAAGTGTATCGCGCGTTATTATTGTGTTTTTTGTTGTTTTAATTGTTGGCGCGATAAAATACTTTAACCTTAACCCTAAGAGTATTATCATTATTATAAGTGGTGTAGCTTTGGTAATACTATTCGTAAAACTATCAGAATATAGAATATATGAAGCATTAATGGTTTTATTGCTGTTCTTGTTGCTTTATAAAAAAAGAACTTATCCTTATACTGATATTAGGCAGAAGGGATAATTTTAGTTGAACTATACTAAACTTACAATTAACCTAATAGCCTGATTTCGATTAAAACTATTGTCACAGTTTGAGATATTTTTAATCGAAATCAGGTTAATATATTTGCTGCATGGTAAAAACATCTCTACATTATATTTATTGGTTTTTGATTTTTTTCAATGGAATTTTTCAGTTATTGGGATTTCCTTCAGCCATTTATAAAATAGGTGTTCCTTTTATTTTAATGGTATTAATTGGTATTCAAATGATAGAATCCTGGAGTAATTTAAAAACTCCATTTGTAAATTGGATTATAGGATTTACAATTGTATCATTTGCGAGTACAATTATTAATGATTTAGACTTATTTTCTTTACTCTATTTTCTTATTTACACACTCTTATCCTATTTGTATTTTTTAGTGATCATAAACGAAAAAAGTATATTTCTTATAAAAAAGGTTGTTACATTTATTAAACTGTTGATATTAATTCAAATACCTGCTGCCTTACTAAAATTTATAATGACTGGACAGAGCGAACATGGAATAACAGGAACATTGACTATACAAGGAGGAAGTGTATCAACAATATTTCCACTATTTATTATAGTGATTTTATTTTCGATATTTCTCTTTAACCCCAAGGCTAAGTATTTGTACTTAATTGGTGCATTTATTCTTTTTGCAATCATTGGCGATAAAAGAGCAATCTTATTATTTTTTCCTCTGTTTTTTATAATTGGATCGTATATGTACGTGAAGTTTAGCTCACTGGAATTGTTTACAAGATTGTACAATAAATTATTGGTTGTTGCTCTTTTGGGAATAGTAGCATTTATTTTTGTTGCTAAAACCAACAGAACTTTAAATCCGGAACATAGTCAGTGGGGAAGCGTAGACCTTGTACATATTAGCAACTATATAAAAAGCTATACTTCCGGAAACCCTGAAGACATTTCACAATTGAGGCGTAAGGATGGTTTATTGTATTTTATAAACCACATGAGAAATGAAAATCCTCAAACAGCAATACTTGGCGATGGAGCCGGAAAATTAATCCAATCTCAATACAATTCGCGTTCTGGTTTAATGTTGGATGAGTACGGTGTAAGATACGGCGGGCGAATGGGGTTTGTGTGGTTATTAACTCAAGTTGGTTTTCTTGGAGTCGCAATATATCTTTTATTCTATTGCAATTTATTCGCATATGTTTGGAAATTTTATATTCATCACCCTATATATCTGGCCTTTCTGCTACTTACTTTTGTGTTTTTTCTAGATACTGCTATCTATTCTTATGTCTTTTTAAGATTTGAATTTGTTAAAGGCCTTTATTTTGTAATTCTTGCCCTTATTTTCCTTGATCAAAAATTTAAATCCAATTTTTTTACCGATTTAATAATTAAGGCTCCGTATGATTTATAATGGGTAGATAAAAATAGTCACTATGTTGATTTTAGTGAGAAAAAAGAATAAAGTTAAAAGTGCCTAATTCCGAAATATTGGGATAAAGTTAAAATACAAGATATGAACAGTAAACATTAAAACCACTTAATAGATTTACATCTAACATGATAATTAAAAATCAGGTTAGTAATACTTTAAGTACTTTAGGCACTTTAAGTACTATTATTCATTCACCTACTAAAAATCATATAGAGCCATAATTAATCGCTCCTTAATTTGAAAACATTACGCACTTAAAATGTTTTATTAGCGAATAGATAAAGCAAATAAGCAAGATGAAATCATACCTAAGCATTCTGAAATATCAAATCAATGCACTGATTTTACACTTTAGCAATCAGAAATGATAAAATAGCAGGAAGAAATAACAAAATGGTAAGCAGAAATAGCAAAACAAGAGGCAGAAATGACACAATGGCAGTCAGAAATCATTCCCAACCATTCTGAAATGACACAATAGCAGATCGAGATAATAGAACAAATTATGTTGCATGTATTAATTGTTTGTAGTGGCAATAAAAAATCGATATCACCTTTTGTGAAAGAGCAAATTGATGAGCTGATTGATGCCGGTTTGTTAGTAGATGTTTTTTTAGTGAAAGGCAAGGGGCTTTTAGGTTACTTAAGAAACCTATTTCGACTTTGGAATCAAATTGGAAGTAGTAGTTATGATTTAATAAACGCCCATTATGGATTAAGTGGTTTGTTAGCTGGCTTGCAATTTAAAACCCCTGTAGTCGTAACTTTTCATGGAACAGACCTTTATTCACCTAAAGTTCGTTTCTATTCCAGACTTGCCCAGGCTTTAAGTAAAAAGAGCATAGTAGTTTCACCATATATGCTACCTTTTTTAAGAAATCGTAATGTAGCAGTAATTCCCTGTGGCGTTGATTTTAATACATTTTACCCTATGGATAAAACCATTGCAAAAAAGAAAATGAATCTGTCCTTAAATAAGAAATACATTCTTTTTTCATCTTCATTTGATAATCAGGTGAAGAATTATCCATTGGCAAGAATAGCGGTTGAGAAATTGAATGACAATTCTTGTGAATTAATTGAATTAAAAGGATATAATAGAGATGAAGTTGCTTTGCTAATGAATTCTGTTGAACTGGCACTACTAACATCTTTTACCGAAGGATCGCCTCAGTTTGTGAAGGAAGCAATGGCATGCAATTGTCCTGTTGTTTCTACTAATGTTGGCGATGTGAAAGATTTAATTGCCGATACCGAAGGATGTTATCTTACTTCTTTTGATTCTGATGATATTAGTAGCAAAATTGTTAAAGCTTTAGAATTTGGCAGAAAAACAAATGGACGCAATCAGATCTCGCATTTGCAATCAGATTTTATTGCTAAAAAAATTATAGGAGTTTACGAAAAAACTATTGCATAATCTACTTGCTAAAAAAATGAGAATTTTAATCGATATAGGCCATCCAGGACATGTTCATTTATTAAAAAACTTGTTTTTTGAACTCAATTCCATTCACAAAATTTGGATTACGGTTAAAGATATTCCTATTGCTATCAAACTGTTGGAGCATTACGGTATACCTTATCTAAAATTGGGTTCCAAAAAAGATAATATTATTGGTAAAGCTTTTAGTCAAATTCATTACAATTACCTGATATATAATCTTGTTAAGAATAATAATATCGAAATAGGTGTTGGTTCATCATTGGCCTTAGCTCACGTTTCAGCCATATGTTCAATGAATTCAATAATTCTTGATGACGATGATGATGAAGTTCAACCTCTGTTTGTAAAGTTTGGTCATCCTTTTGCAACTCATGTTTTATCTCCTGGCAGCCTTAAAAATAATCGCAAAAAAAAGAATGCAATTTTTTATAATGGATTTCACGAATTGGCCTATTTGTCGCCTAACAAATTTACTCCTGATATAAACATTTTAAATGAATTAAATTTAGATGTTAACGAGAAATTCTTCGTGCTTCGATTCAACAGATTTATGGCACATCACGATATAGGGCATAAAGGAATTTCTTTGGAACAGAAACTTAGGATTATAAGGTTACTGGAAAATTATGGTCGAATATTCATAACTACAGAAGGAGAAATTGAACCAGAATTGATTGATTATCAACTGACAATTAATCCTGAAAAAATACACTCACTACTTGCTTTTTCTCAGATGTTTATAGGCGATAGTCAAACCATGACTTCGGAAGCAGCAGTACTTGGAATTCCGGCAGTAAAATGCAATAGTTTTGCCGGAAAACTATCAGTACCCAACGAGTTGGAAGATAAATACAACCTGTGTTTTTCTTTTCAACCAGATAAGTTTGATGCCTTTTTAAATAAAATCAGGGAAATACTGGAAATGCCAAATAGGCAAGAAGAATGGGAAAAACGAAGATTAAAAATGTTAAAAGAAAAAATCGATGTAAGCAATTTTCTTATATGGTTGATTTCAAACTATCCTAAAAGTATTACATCTACTTCTATTAATTCAGATTTACTTGCTCAATTCAGATTGAAATGAAATTAGTTAGCATTGTAGGAGCCAGGCCTCAAATTATTAAAGCTGCTGCTTTAAGTAGAGTAATTCGTCAAAAATATTCGAATAATATTACTGAGATTATTGTGCATACAGGACAGCATTACGATGAAGACATGTCGAAAATATTTTTTGAAGAACTTCAAATTCCCTTACCTAGCTATAATCTTCACATTGGTTCGGATACACATGGAAGGCAAACTTCAAAAATGATATCTGGCTTGGAAGATGTTTTACTTAAAGAAAAGCCTGATTATGTTGTTCTTTTTGGAGATACAAACTCTACTTTAGCTGGAGCAATTTCAGCAAGTAAAATACACGTGCCGATTGTTCATATTGAAGCAGGACTTCGTTCATTCAATAAAAAAATGCCGGAGGAAATAAATAGAATTATGTGCGATCATGTTTCTACCTTTTTATTCACGCCAAATAAAATTGCAATTAAAAACCTGGAAAGAGAAGGCTTTGAAGTATCACAACAATTGAATTATAACATTGATAAACCAGGTATTTTTAATGTTGGAGATATCATGTACGATAATTTTCTTTACTATTCTCAGAAAACTTTGCCAGGATTTCATGAAAATAATAAAATGCCAGGTGAATATATTTTAGCAACAATTCATCGAGATCACAACACAGATCATCCGGAAAATCTTCGAAATATTTTCAAGGCATTAATTGATATCAGTAACAAATATCGAATTGATATAAAAATACCCTTGCACCCAAGAACTGTAAAATGTATGTCAGAAAATCTGGCTCCATCATTACTAAAAAAAATAGATAACTCCATTTACATTGAAAAATTAACTCCGGTGTCATTTTTAGAAATGATAGAGCTGGAAAAAAATGCAAAGCTGATTATAACCGACTCTGGAGGAGTTCAGAAAGAAGCATATTTTTTCAATAAACCATGTATTATCCTTCGTGAAGAAACAGAATGGATAGAAATATTAGAAACAGGAATGGCCGTATTATGTGGAGCCAATTATAGAAAAATTATTGATGCCTTTAGTGCATATGATGAGGTTAAAATAAAGAATTTCCCAAAAATATTTGGAGAAGGAAATACTGCAGAATTAATATGCGAAATGCTGATGAAGAATATCAAAAAAACAAAAACGATAAATAATAATAATGTGGTAAATTCTTCATAAGTAGTTTAAGAAATTAAAAATTGTTTACATAGTCTTATAATGAATATATTAGAAGGGACAAATGAGATTAATGAGCAATTATGGGAAAGGTTTATTTATGAACATCCTAACGGAAATGTTTTTCACACTCCTCAAATGTTTCAGGTATATGAAAATACCAGGAGGTATAAACCAATCATTTTGGCTTTAGAAAAGGAAGGTAAAATAAAAGGTATTCTTGTTGCTGTTATCGAAAAGGTATTGAATGGAATATTAGGTGAATATTCTGCACGATCGATTATACGGGGAGGGCCTTTGGTTGAAAATAACGATAATGAACTTTGTGGCTTATTACTTGGGAATTATAATGAATTGGTAAAAAAGCATGCTATCTTATCTCAAGTTCGAAACTTTCATGATACATTAAATTATGAATTCATATTTAAAGAAAATGGATTTTACTTTTTGGATCACTTAAATATCTTTATAAATCTGGATGTATCGAAAGATAAACTTTGGGAATCATTACAATCTAAGAGTAGAAATAAAATCAGAAAGGCAAGAAAATTGAATGTAGAAGTTGAAATTGATACAACTAATGAAGGTTTAGCAGAGTCCTACAATATTTTAAAAGAAGTATATCATAAAGCCAAATTACCACTTCCTGATATATCTTTTTTTCAGAATATTATTTCACACTTTTCAAAAAATCCTGCAATTAAAATATTTGTTGCCAAATTTAATAATGAAATTATAGCTTGTCGAATTGCATTGTTGTATAAATCTGTGGTATATGATTTTTTTGCAGGAGCAAAATCAAAACATAAGAACAAGTGCCCAAACGACCTTTTACCGTGGGAAATATTTATGTGGGCAAAAGATAATGGTTATACATTATTTGATTTTGGAGGCGCTGGATCACCCAATGTTCCATATGGAGTGCGCGACTATAAAATGAAATTTGGAGGAAAACTGGTTCGTTATGGAAGATATGAGAAAATTCATAAGCCAACCTTGTTCTCCATTGCAAAAAGAGCATTTCTTATTTGGCAAAAACTACGATTTACCTCTTAACTCTCTAAAAACTAAGACCTATATTTTAATTAATGAAACGATTTACTTTATAAGACTAATTTAGAATGGAAGTTATCCACCATCCTGATAAAATTGATCGTATAAAATGGGAGGAATTTATTCAATATCATCCCAATGGTAATGTTTTTCAAACACCCCAAATGTACGATGTGTATAAAGAAACACCTAAGTATTACCCTGTTTTTTTGGCCGTAAAAAATGAATCAGAAATTTTAGGAACCTTATTGGCTGTTATTTTGAAAGTTCACGATGGGCTACTTGGTAAATTTTCGTCTAGAGCCATAATTATGGGAGGGCCAATTGTGAAAGATGAAGATGAGGAAGTAACAGAATTGTTGCTAAATAGTTATAATAGCATGGTTAGAAACAAGGCTATCTATACCCAGATTAGAAACATGTGGGATACATCCAAAACAAAATCAGCCTTTCATTTAACAAAGTTTAAATATGTTGAGCATCTTAATATTTTAGTTGATTTAGAGAAGAAAGAAGAAGATTTGTGGAAAGAAGTGGAAAAAAGAAAGAGAAATCGAATTAGAAAAGCTCAAAAAGAAGGAATAGAAATATCAGTTGACAATTCAGATGAAGCCATTGAAAATGTTTATGGTGTTTTAAATGATGTATTTAAAAGAGTAAAATTGCCATTACCAGACTTGATTTACTTTAAGAACCTTAGAAAGAAATTGATTGGTAATCCAAGCTTACTCATTTTTGTGGCAAAACATCAAGGTAAAATAATTGGTTGCAGCATTTCTTTAAAATACAAGGGTGTAATTTATGATTATTATGCAGGTTCTTACTGTAGTGAATATGCAAAATGTCCTAATGATCTGATTCCCTGGAAGATCTTTTTATGGGGAAAAACCAATGATTGTAAAGTGTTTGATTTTGGAGGTGCAGGTAAACCCAATGTTTCGTATGGTGTTAGAGATTATAAAAAAAAGTATGGTGGAAAAATTGTGAATCTTGGCAGATATGAGAAAGTACACCAACCCTTAATGTATGCCTTTGCCAAAAAAGCCTTTATGATTTGGCAAAAATTGCAAAATTAAATCCCAAATATGCATTACGAAGTTCTAATGCATTCAGGTTAAATAATGATAACTTTTCATGAATAGAGATTTTACCTTACAATCTTATGAGTTGATTTGCAAAACAATTGTAGAATTGAAACTTAATGTTTTGCCTTTTCATAAATATTTTGAAAACGAATTAACTCAGCCATTTGTTATTTTACGTCACGATGTGGACAAATTTCCGCAAATGGCTCTCCAAATGGCATTGCTTGAAAATAAATATGGCTTACGCGCTACCTATTATTTCAGAAACACAAAATCGATATTTAAGCCAGATATAATCAAAAAAATTAATGATTTAGGCCATGAAATTGGTTATCATTATGAAACTATGGCTCAGAGCAATGGAGATGTAAATGAGGCACTGGAAATATTTAAAGGTAGTTTAATTGAAATGAGAAAAATATGTACTGTTAATACAATTTGCATGCATGGAAGTTCTTTCTCGAAATGGGATAACCGAGACTTATGGAAGAAATTCAATTTTGAAGATTATGGTGTAATTGGCGAACCATATTTGTCTGTAGATTACAACACGGTTGCATATATTTCCGACTCAGGAGGAAGTTGGAGAGATACAGGGCAAAGAGTACGAGATAAATTACCACAAATGATGCAGGTTGATTCTACCAAAGACTTAATCGAAAAAATGAAGAATGATAAAATTGAAAAATTAATCATTCTTACCCATCCGGACAGATGGCATTCAAATATAATATACTGGGGTATAGAGAGATTTATGTGTAAGGTAAGAAATACAATCAAGAGAATTGTATTACAATAAATTTTAGATGTGAAGAAAGTATGCTTGTTAACAAATGATGTTGAAACCACATCTATTTGGTTTAATTGCCTGAGAGATAAAACAGGATTAAAAGTGGTAAATGAAGGAATGCCACTATTGTTGGATATTTATAGTAAGTACAATATTAAATCAACCTTTTATTTTACCGGATATATAGCCAAATTGTACCCCAAAGTGGTAAAAATGATTCTGAATCG
>JAOARS010000013.1 GCA_025210415.1 Marinifilum sp.
AAAAATATGCGACATTTAAAAAGCAAATCGGTATTACTATTTTGACCATCTTTTTGATTATGTTTTAATATTTAGTTGTGATTGCCGGGTTAGATATTTATCTAGACCCGGTATTTTCTTGTCCTAAATTGTAATCTTAAAATACAATCGAATTGATGAAGGTATCGATTCGGTGTATACACTAATACTATTAATCTGACTTAGTGGGATTCTCTCGAAAGATTCGTAGGTTCGATTTTCACGATCCATAACATTGTGAAACAAAACTCCGATTTCTGATTTAATTTTCTTATGGGAGAATTTGTATATTAGGGCAGCATCTAACCTTTGATAATTCGGTTCCGAGATAATATTACCATATCCTGAATATACAGGAAAACCAGAACCATAAATGTAATTGGCTGATAAGTAAAAAGGCTTTAATGCAAGAAGCCCGGCGGTTTTAATTTCATGTCGCTGATCATGTAAAGCTCTTAAATACTCTCCTTCTTTTCTGAAATAATCGAAATTTTCGGTGGTTTTACTTAGAGTGTAAGAAATCCATAAGGTATGTTCGCCAAAATCCTTTTTTGCAAAAAAATCGAGGCCAGAACTTTTACTTTTCCCAAGCGATATATTGCCCTGATTTCTCGACCGATAATAGCGAGTGTGTCCATCGGTTTTTTTATGGTAGGCTTCCGCACTAAATGTGAAACCATTTTTGTGGTAAGAACCACCCAAAATATGATGTACAGATTGTAGAACCGGTACTGTTTTTTCATCGGCACCTACCCAAATGTATCGGTATTTACCAGATTGACTTAATACAGAACTTTTAGAAATAAACTGTTTGTAAAGCCCCCAGGCACCGTTAAATGATAATTCATCAGTTACTTTAACGCTCATTGAAATTCGTGGCTCCCAATAAAGTTTTTTTAAATTGACAGGATAATTTGCCTGAAACCCTGCTTTAATTGTTACGCCGTTACTAACATTAAGAATGTTCTGAAAATAAGCTCCAACTTTATCCAGTTTAGAATCCAAATGAAGAATGTTTATTCCCAGAGAATCTTCTTTTAAGTCTACAGAATTATTGGTAAAATGTAGTCCTGCTTCAATAATCTGATCTTCGCCTATAACAAATCGGTTTTGAAGTTTAGCATTATATTCCCGGATATTGTTGTACGATCTGTCATCGCGACGCACATTTATCTCGTTTAATCGAACTCGTTCAATTAAGGTTTGTTCAGTAGTATTTCTATCAAGTTCTGATCTTGAAACAGATAAAGAGCTTGAATTTCCATTTGCCCAAACCTTACTGTATTTTAACGAACCACCATTCTGGTAACTTCCTTCAAAAACATGTCTTTTAGATGTTGATAATAACTTATTGGTAATGTCGTAGGAATATCTATCTTCTCCAGCCAACAAGCTGATATTTAGCTGATCGCCATTGTTCCATTTTGTGGAAAATTTTAAATTGGCATCGCGAAAACGATATTCCGGGGCAACATCAAGGTCAATGAATTTTGAGACATTATTATTTAGTGCATCAATATTTACGTTTGATGTTGCAAACTTTATTTGTTCATCTTTAAACAGGTTGTAATAAGTATGACGAAATGCAAATAAAAGAGACGACTTTTTTCCGATAGGTTGTTCGTAAGAACCACTTGCAGTGATGTTGTTTAAAGCCAGGTTTAAAGTTGGTTTAACTTTACTTCCGTCTTTTCCTGTAATGTGTACAATTCCTCCAACACGTTCGCTATACCTGGCATCGAAACCTCCTTTTAGTACCTCAATGTTTTTTACAACCAATGGGTTAACAGCTCCAATATCTTCATAGAAATTTTTTAAACCCCATAGCGTAATGTCATCAAAAAGCACTTGGCTTTCTCCTTCGTATGATCCCCAAATGATGAGATAATCTTTCTGTTCGCCGGCAGCAAGAATTCCTGGTTGAAGTCTTAAAAGTTCGAATACGGAATTATCGTTATTTGTAGGTAAAAAACCTGCTATTTTGTGATTTAATTTTAAGTTTCCGGCCTGATTGCTTTCCTTAATAAAGGTTTGAACAATTTTATCGGTAACTGTTATTTCTTCTAAGTCGGTACTTGCAGCGGTAAGCAATAGCTTGTGAGTTTTGTTGTAGTCAACAATTGTATCGTGTATAAAATATCCCAAGTGAGATGCTAAAATTCTAAAAGTGCTATCGGTAGTTGATGTAAACGAAAAATTCCCAAGCTCGTCGGTAGCCAGGGGATGATTGTTAATTGTTATGTGCGAAAAGGGAAGGGGTTCCAGATTTTCTTTATCGAGAATCTGTCCTAATATTCGGTATTGGTAAATTTTTTCTTCCGGGAATATGAGATATACATTGTTGGATATCTCATAATTCAATGGAAATTTTCTTAGCAAGTGAGAGATTGCTTTTTCCTTGTTAGGAAAATTCTTATCTATACTGGTTTTATAATTTGATAATAGTTCAGAATTGTATGAAAATTGATAATTGTATCGATCCCTTAGCTCAATTAAAATATCACTCAAAGTCTTATTATTAGCTTTAACTTCTATTTTTTGAGCAATGGTATTCGTAAATAATAATCCGAAAAAAAATAGTAGGGCAATACATTTTTTCACTTATTGGGTATTTGATGTTATAATATACTTATTGCGTGGCCCTTTAACAAAACGTAAGTCATTAGGTTTGCACACATTATACAAAACTTGTTCTACGGTCATTCCTTTGCCAAAGTTACCAGTATGAGTTTTGTCGAATTTACCTTTTTCTACAATGTGAATGTCATATTGCAACTCAATTTCTTCAAATACATGTTTTAAAGGAGTATCAGTAAACAAAAAGAAGTGATTGCGCCATGATACTTTATTCTTTGCCTTTTCATCTTTAAATACTTCTAACTTGCCATTTTTAGTAAGGTAAGCATGATCGTTTGGTAATAACAATATTTTATCGGAAGTAAGTGTAGATACTACTTTTACTTTACCGGTATAGCATGTAACTTTATAATCGTTACCTCTTGCATATATGTTAAAACTTGTACCTAAAATGAAAGTTTTACCATATTTCGATTCAATTTCGAACTTGCTTCCTTTGGTGATATCGAAAAAAGCTTCTCCTTCAAATTTTACTTTTCTGGTAAAATTCCACATGTAAGGTTTGTAGCTAATGCTTGAGTTTGCATTTAGTTCTACTTGTGAATTATCGGGTAAGGTAACACACAAATGCTTGCCTTTGGGACAATAAGTTGTGTTTGTATAGAAATAGGCAAATCCTGCAAATCCCATTAGTAATATGATACAGGCAGCTGCAGCATACTTTATCCACGAAAGTGTGATGATTTTGGCTTTTGGTCTTTGAACAGAGGCCATTGCCGAAAGTTCTTTCCATACATCTTCTTTCGATTTTGAATATTTTACATCAATTTTCGGAAGTGAATTCATAAAATCCATGTCCGAACCAGGTTTGATATTTCGATTGTTGTTTTCCATTATCTTCCTAAAGCATTTCTTAAATATGACAATGCATAAGTCATTCGTTTTTCAACAGCTTTAACGCTGAGTTCTAATCTGTCGGCAATTTCCTGATATTTTAAACCTTCGTTACGGCTCATCAGGAATACCGTTCTTTGTTTTTCAGATAAGTTGCTTAAAGCCAGCTCATATTTATTTTTTAACTCTTCGTATTGCATTTGCTCTTCGGGCGAGTGATTATCGATCGAAGGTTCTAATTTGGCCAGGTATTTTTGGGCTACTTTATCTCTTCTGTATTTGCTTATGAAAATATCGCTGGCAATTTTATATAACAGGGATTTAATTGGCTTTTCGTCGTAGGATAAATTTTTTTCCCACACTTTCATAAAGCTTTCCTGTGCGATATCAGTAGCCAGTTCTTCATCAGCCGAACGATAGTAGATATAGTTTCGAATGCTGTCGAAGTGCTTGTCAAATAAGATTTTAAATTCTTCTTGTGTCAAGGCTAGAGAATTGATTTAGGGTAAAAATAATGGTTTTGTGCAAATTTAGGGTGCAGGGCATTATCTTTCCTGCACCCTTTGCATTTGTTAACCTGATTATTTTAAGGCTTAGTTGTTCTTTTTGTTTCTTTTGTGTTTCCCAATCACAACTTCTTTGCTTACTTCTTCACCCTCTTCATTGGTGTAAGTATATGTTGCCAAATTGTCGCATTCTCCATCACCATAATCAAATTTGGCAAACTCTTTGCCATTTTGCGAATATATTACAGTACCTTGAACAATTAGTCGACAAGTTCCGATTCTAATTAATGGATTTTCTTCATCAATCTCTTTGGTGTATTCATTTTCTTCTGTATCAACACAAGTTACTTTTCCGGTAATTTGAACCTTATCATCGCTAAGATCCCACTTGGTATCTAAGCCCGAAATCCATTCTCTTGTTCTTTCGGCAGAACGGAATAATTCTGTACCGTCAGGATAAGTGAAAGTAATGTCACTTGTAATTTCCCATTTTTTAGAAACACCTTTTTCTCCCGTAAATTCAACACGTTTTTCTCCGTTAATTTCAACCGAATCAATTACAAGATCCATTGTAATTTCACGAACAGCACCATTTGTCCACGGAGCAGCTGTCATTTCAATTTTAATGGCTCCATCAATAATTTTGTCGTTGTTAAGTTCGATAGAATCGTATTGAATTGTAATTGTCATTGGGAACCTTCCATCTTCTCCAAATTCTATTGAAACTTCAGGCATTTTTTCACTCTTATATCGTTGCCATTCTCTACAGAATTGTCCGTAACGATTAACATGTCCCTGCTTTGTATTTGTAGGTTCGGTGTACTGGCTTTCCATAAATGAGAACAAATCCACCTCATAATCTGCAACTTCCATTACAGCCTCCGAAGTTTCTTCGGTAGAAATTACTGTTCCTATATCGTTATTTAGAACAACTTGCTTTTCAGGTTTAATTTCGTCAATGTCGTCTTTGTTGTCGCAAGAAAAAAAGGATATAGCCAATCCGGCTAAAAGAATAAATGATAGTTTTTTCATAATGGTAAATTTTTAATTCTAAGATTTTAATTTTTTGAGCTCGTTTATACATGAACCGACAATTGGGATTTTTACCCTACCATTAAATTTCCAAAATAAATTTGAAATACTTTTAATTTTTTTATTGTTATAAATGGCTGATAACTAAGAAAATGAAAATAGTAATAAAAATACTTAACAAAAATTAACATTTTACAGGGTTACCTTTTTAATTTTTTTGGAATAAAGGGGAGTAGTAGTGAATGCACTGCTAATTTTTATGTTTGGACTGGTTTTTCGGTTAAAAGAAAAAATTAAAAAACAATGTTAAAAAATTTAAACAGTTTGGAACGATTAAAGAAAATGAATCGTTTGATTGAAGAGGAAAAAACAGGCAATTCGTATCAATTTGCTTGTAAATTGGGTATGTCACGTAGTAAGTTGTACAATTTGATTGCTGAACTGAAAGATTTAGGAGTTAAAATAAGTTACAATCAGCTTAAAAAATCTTTTGTGTATTTGGATGGTTTCAAGCTCGAAATTCAATGCTCAATTAAAATAAACGGAAAAGAAATGTTAATGTGTATTGGCAAATGAATATGATGGGAATAATATTTGTTATGTCTAATAATTTAGATAAGGCGAAAAATATGCAGTAAAACTCAATCATTCATAATTTTTTTTGAAAAAAAGTTTCAAATTCCATTTTTTTGGACAACTACATGCTTACATTTATATCCGTAATTAAAATTTAGATAATTGTAGTTATAGTGCATTATAAAATACCATTAGGTATTGTTCTCTCACAATTTAAAATGAAGTTTGATTGATTTTAAATTATTATTAACCTGAGTACGCTTAAAAATATCTATCACAGAAAATCAGATTTATTTAAGATTTGCTTTAAAAAATCTGAAAGAATATCGGGATATTTTGAAGGTTTTTTAAAGTGAAGATTGAATGAAGATGATTTTTTCAAAGAATTTGTCTGCTTTTGGCATAAATTTCCTCAAATCCTCTCGAAATATCCCGATATTCCTTCGAAAATTTGAGAAAATTTCTACTCAAAATCAGTGCAAACTGTGACAATATTTTTAATCGAACTCAGGTTATTAATACCGATTGAGAAAATATATGAGCCATTGTTGCGCAACCCTGAATTCATCGGAACGCGCTGCTTAATGTTTTTAGCATCAGTATTATACTATTTTCTAAAATGGCTCATTCTATGTTGCATTTGGTATAAAAAGTGTAGGTGAAAAAAGCCCGAAAAACAGAAGTGTTTTGGCGAACCCATGCTGTTAATCGGACTTAGCTAAAAAGCCTGCACAAAATTAATTGATTTTATAAACAATTTAAAATTTTGTGAACATGAAAGATTTAAATGAATTTGAAGTTCAGGAAATGAATTCTAAAGAATTGAAAGAAACTGATGGGGAATAATACCGATTGTGAAAATATATGAGCCACTACTTCGCAAGCTCGCACTGCCTAACATTTTTTACATCGGCATTATACTATTTTCTAAAATGACTCATTTTATGTTAATATGATTGGCTGAAATAGTG
>JAOARS010000205.1 GCA_025210415.1 Marinifilum sp.
CGTTAAATTGTTTTGAATATTTTGAGTTTAGACAAGTTAAAAAATTAAGGCATAGCAGAGTTACGGCGCAATTTTTTAATGAAGTGTAAACTTAAAATAGCAGAAGAATAATGCTCATTTCAATGTAATATTGGTATAATTATCTTCCCATAAAGATATTCAAGCTGTCTTCCTTTTAGGGAGGCAGTTTTTTTGTGTCAAATAAGCAGTAATAACAGTCTTTTATGAAGAAATAATTGTAATTTTAAAAGCAGTGCAGATCTGCCAAAAACCATAATTCGTAATTGTACATGGGGGAATCGATACTAAATGCTCTAATGCACCTGTTTGCTATTGTAGCCAATACAAAACAAGAAGGTGTTTCCGGAAAAGGAAGAATAATTGTTGAAAGTTTTTTAAGTCGTTATGTGAACTCTGGTATACAGGAAGAATACTTGCGATTGTTCGAGAATTACTCGGAATTTTATCGTCGCGAAATGGAGTACCAGGCCATTACCCATGCTCGTCAAGCGGATATATTATCATTAACCGAAGCTTCGAAAGTTTGCAACAAGGTAAAAGCCGAACTGATACAAGAAGAAAGATTGATTGTGCTGCTTCGCCTGATGGAGTTTGTTTACGAAGACAAAATGGTTAGCGAGGGAGAGTTTGAATTTATTAGCATTGTAGCCGAAAATTTTAAAATTCCGCGCTCCGAATTTATAAACTGTTTGGCTTTTGTATGGGGCGATACAGTTGATAATTTCGAAAAAGAAAAATTCCTGATAATAGACAATAAGGTTACCGAATGGTCGGATAACTTGTCTTGGTTTATGAAAAAAGAAACCAAGAAAAACAAGAAAGAAACCAAACATCTGTATTGCGAGAATTTGTATGGCAAAATTATTGTAATGTACACCGAAAGTGTGAATTTGTTGGTGTTTAAATATGAGGGAGAACTAAATCTATACCTCGAAGGAAACAAAATTATTTCCGATAAAACTTACCAGTTGGGCAATGGTTCAATTATTAAAGGGCCCAACATCAAATCGATATATTATTCTGATATTGCTGCGAAATTTCTGGAAGAAGAAACGCAGGAAAAAATCATTTTTACAGCTAAGGATATCGAGTTTAAATTCAGAAATTCCAACAATGGTATTCACAAATTTAGCTTATCAGAAGAAAGTGGCCAGCTAATTGGAATTATGGGAGGTAGTGGCGTTGGAAAATCTACCTTGCTAAATGTTCTGAATGGTAATCTTAAATTGAACAACGGAGAAATCAGGATTAATGATTTTGATATCCATAAAAACAAGCTTGCCGTTCAGGGTTTAATTGGTTTTGTGCCACAAGACGATTTGCTGATTGAAGAACTCACGGTTTTTCAAAACCTGTATTACAATGCGAAACTTTGTTTTAAAGATTTTACAGAGGTTCAAATTCTGAAAACGGTTCTGAAAATGCTTCAGGATCTTGCATTGTATGAAGCCCGTGATTTAAAGGTGGGAAACCCCTTAAATAAATTTATTAGTGGAGGACAGCGCAAGCGTTTGAATATTGGTTTGGAGCTGATGCGCGAACCGGCAATTCTTTTGGTCGATGAACCAACTTCAGGCCTTTCATCTACCGATTCGGAAATGGTGATGAAACTGCTAAAACAGCAAACCTTAAAAGGGAAACTGGTAATTGCCAATATACATCAGCCATCGTCGGATATTTTTAAAATGTTCGATAAACTTTGGATTCTGGATAAAGGAGGATTCCCTATTTATAATGGCAATCCAATTGATGCCATTGTGTATTTTAAAACCCAGAATTCTCAGGTAAATGCATCAGAAAGTGAATGTATTACTTGTGGGAATGTAAATCCCGATCAGATATTGCAAATTGTTGAAACCAAACTAATCGATGATCAGGGAAAGCCAACCCGCGAGAGAAGAGTGCGGCCAGAGAAATGGTATGCAAAATATCAGGATAATATAGAAGCGAATCATCTGCCATTAAGGGCAGAGAAAAAACTACCGCAAAGCGATTTTAAGATTCCAGGAAAACTAAAACAATTTTCTATTTTCTGGATCAGAAATGTTTTATCCAAACTAACAAACAAGCAATATTTAATCATTAATTTGTTTGAAGCTCCATTGTTGGCAGTAATACTTGGATATTTTACCAAGTATACAACCAACGGAGCATATGTTTTTGGAGAGAACAAAAATTTCCCGGTTTTCCTCTTTATGGCCGTAGTAGTATCCATGTTTTTAGGGCTTACAGTTAGTGCCGAGGAAATTATTAGGGACAAGAAGATATTACAGCGCGAGAAATTTTTGAATTTGTGCCGAATCAGTTACCTCACATCAAAAATCATGTTTTTATTTGTGTTATCGGCAATACAGTCTATTTCCTTTGTGTTGCTGGGTAATTATATTCTGGGAATTGAAGATATGACATTTGCCTATTGGTTTGTGCTGTTTACAACGGCCTGCTTCTCTAACTTGGTTGGTTTAAATATTTCAGCCGGATTAAATTCCGTAATAACCATATACATTCTGATTCCGCTGATATTGGTTCCACAGCTTTTGCTTGGTGGAGCCATGATTAAATTTGATGACCTGCATTATGGAGTTACCGATAAGGTGTATGTGCCAGTAGTTGGCGATATGATGACAACACGTTGGACTTACGAGGCACTTGCAGTTACCCAGTTTAAGGACAACGAATTCGAAAAGCATTTCTTCGATCATGAAAAGGGAATAAGTGATGCTTCCTTTAACAGTTCTTTCCTGATTCCTAAATTGGAATCGATTTTGTTAGATTGTGAAAGAAGTGTAGAGTTTGAGAAAGATACGGTAGAAACCGAAGCTCATTTTAAGATGCTGCGCGATGAAATTAAGCAATTGGCAGATGATGCAGGTTTGGCTGTTTTTCCTGAAGTAGATCAATTAAACCTTAGAGATTTTAATTTGAATGTGGCAGAACAAACCAAGAGTTTTCTCGATCAGGTTGAACTGTACTACTTGGGTATGAGTAGTGAATCGGGTTACAAAAAAGACTTTGAATATTCGCGATTGGTTGATTCGTTGGGACGTGATGGCGTATATGAATTCAAGCAAAAATATTACAATCAGGCTTTAGCCGATTTGGTTTTAAATAGAAATGAGGTGAATAAAATGATCGAGGTGGATTATCAGTTGATTCAAATGAAAGATCCGATATTTATGTCACCCAATTCCAAATTCGGACGTTCACATTTCTACTCGCATGTAAAACGAATTGGCAATTTCTATATCGATACCTATTGGTTTAACCTGGCAGTTGTATGGTTGGGAACCATATTATTGTTCTTTACACTTTGGGCCGATATATTGCGCCGAATGATGAACTACTTCGAAAGTATAAGACTGGTGCGCCGCGAGAAGAAGAGAAAATAGAATCAATTACGAATGAATAATTTCGAATTACGAAAACCTGACAGCATCAGCAAGCTTGTCAGCATTTTATATAAATATTTGTAGAGAGCTAGTTCTACTACGTCTTATTTTATAAATAAGGAATTATGTCCAAAGCATGTCGTAATATTTAAACCGCTTTGCGATTCAGATAATTCACGGCCAACAAGCTACAAGCAATTACCATCATACCAGTAATCGATATGGTATCCGGATTTTCATCAGGTAAAATCATCCAACTTAGAAATGCACCAAAAATTGGAATAATAAACTTCCAGGTGTTTAGGTTCGATACTTTTACATTTGGCCGCTGCAACAATCCGAACCAAATGGTAATGGAAAAAGCTGAAACCATTGCCAGCCAACCCAGAGATATCCAATACTCACCCGGCAGGTTAAAATTCCACGACGGCTTTTCGATTGGAATGGAAGCCAGCATTAAACCTATGCCTCCAATCATCATCGAAAAAGAAGCCAATACACGTGGGGGCATATCCTTTGCATCGCGCGATACGATTACATTGCCCGTACTTCCCACAATATTATTCAGAATCAAAATTCCCACGCCAAGAGGAATTGTAGTAGAGAAAACAAAATCCGATCGTCCCAGGCTAATGATACAAACGCCAGTCATCCCCAATAGAATGGCGAAGATTTTCTTCCAGCTCATTTTATCGTTACTCAACATCAGGTGAGCCATAATGGCTGCGAAAAGTGGTTGTGCACCAATTAACATTGCACCCAGTGCTCCGGGAAGCAAATCAATTCCGATATAAAATAATCCGTAAAGAAAAGTAGTTTGTAGCAATCCAACTCCGAGAACAAATTTCCATCTCCTTTTCGACTCCAGAACCTTGTATTTAAGATCTTTGATAAAAGGAAGTATCAGCAAGCCTGAAAGAAAGAAGCGAAGGCCTGCAAATTGCAAAGGAGTAGTGTATTTCAAACCAATTTTTATAGCAACAAAAGGTGTGGCCCATAACAAACAGGCAAAAATGGCAAGAACTGTAGTAGATAAGAAGAACTTCTTCATGGTAGAGGCTAAAAATTTTTTGCAAACTTAGGGATTTTTCAGTTAGTATTACCCTATAAATCAAAATAGAAAAATTCCAGCCAAAACTTGTTAGAGATTATTCTACGTTCTTAAAATATCGCATTTGGTATTAATCGATATAATTGAAGCTTGAGGGGCTCACTTCAAGTGAGGCTCTTAATGAACACAATTGATACTCTCAACTCAAGTGAGAGCATCAAGCAAATTATCACTTGTTGGTGAGTGTTTCTAATATGCCAATAAAACAACTGCTAAAAACTTAGTAAGGATTATTTTAACTTTCTCAAATATTGAAAAATAAAATCTATTTCAAGAAAATTATATCTTTACTTTTATAATTCGATAAGCATAAAAGATATGAGTACAGATATACGTTGGCAGCAAAGATTTTCTAATTTCAACAAAGCTTTTAATCAATTGGATAAGTTTTTGAAACATGAAAACTTGAATGAATTGGAAATGCAGGGCCTGATTAAAGCTTTTGAATATACATATGAATTGAGTTGGAAAACACTTCAGGATTTATTACGTGATAAGGGCTATAATAACATTTCTGGCCCAAAGCCGGTAATAGAACAAAGCTTTCAGGATGGATATATCGAAAATGGCAAAGGTTGGATTCGAATGCACAAGAGCAGGAATTTAGCTAGTCATACTTATGATGAGGATACCGCTATGGAGATTATTGAAAACATTCGCAGCGAGTACTTTTTTTTGTTACAAAGCTTAATTCTAAAATTAGAAGAAGAAAGATCAGGATTTCAAAAATCATTGTTTGATGAATAGTAATTTAGATTGTGGTATTGATCATGAGGAACTTCAAAATATTGTACAAATAATTAAAAAATGTGCGAAGATTGAAGAGGCAATTTTATTTGGATCAAGGGCAAAAGGAAATTATTCTGATGGTTCGGATATTGATATTGCATTGAAAGGAAATCGAGTGAGGTTAAATGATATGCTTAATCTGTCAATAGAGCTGGATGACTTGGAACTTCCATATAAATTTGACTTGGTTATTTATAGTAGAATAAAAGAGCAAGCTTTGAAAGATCATATTGACAGGGTAGGAATTTCACTATTTCTTTTTGCTTAATTCAGGAGGATTTTACATTTAAATTTATCAATACTCTCCTTGTTCCTGTGAATTCTAAATTCACAGGTGTAGAGTTGATATTTATCTCATTTGAATGGATATCATTAATACTCTCAGCTTAAAATGAGAGCATCAAAAAAAAATCCCTACCAAAGCTGGCAGGGATTCTATTATTTAAAGATTTCAAATCTATTTTTTCAACCATTGATCTAACCAGCTAGCGAATTCGCGCTGCCACAAAATTCCATTTTGGCAACCCAATACCCAGTGATTTTCTTCAGGGAAGTAAAGGTATTTAGCAGGAATTCCTCTTAAGCGAGCAGCATTAAATGCCTGCATGCCTTGCGAAGCTACAATACGGTAATCTTTCTCACCATGAATCACCATGATTGGCGTATCCCACTTGTCGACAAATTTGTGTGGTGAATTGGCATATGAACGCTGAGCAATTTTGTTGTTTTTGTCCCAGAAAGGACCGCCAAGATCCCAGTTCACAAACCACATTTCTTCAGTTTCCAAATACTGAGCTTCCAGGTTAAACATTCCATCGTGCGCAATAAATGCCTTAAAGCGTTTGTTGTGGTGACCTGCCAGCCAGAAAGTTGAGAATCCACCATATGATGCACCAACACAACCCAA
>JAOARS010000206.1 GCA_025210415.1 Marinifilum sp.
GGCCTGTTTTGCACCCAATTTTTTTAAATCATATTCATTTTGGTTGAATAAGCATGGTTTCACCTTCCCATTTGCAGTCAACCTGATACGGTTGCATTCTAAACAATTTCCACCCTTTCCACCTTCCACAATCGAGAATTCACCTGTTGCCAAATCCATTTGCCTGATAAAGCGTAGATCAAGCTCTTTATTTTTACAGAATTTTTTTAAAGCTTCCAGATCATCCAAATCAGAATCGGGCATTCGAACACAATTTATTTTAACAGGATGTAAGCCGGCATCAATGGCAGCATCAATCCCTTTAAATACATCTTCGATGTTACCGAGCCGGGTAAGCAACTTGTATTTTTCAGGATTCATTGTATCCAGGCTAATGTTCACTCTCATTAGTCCTGCTTTAGCCAATTGATCAGCAAATTTTTCAAGTAATATGCCATTGGTTGTCATAGCCAAATCTTCTATACCCGGAATCTGGGCTATTTTGCTTACCAAATCAACAATTCCCTTTCTCACCAAAGGTTCTCCTCCGGTTAATCTCACTTTCGTGATACCTGATGCAATGGCCTCTTTTACAAATCCAATAATTTCTTCAAAACTTAGTACTTCCTCATGTGCAATTAAATCAATACCACCTTCTGGCATGCAATAAGTGCATCTGAGATTGCAACGATCTGTTACAGAAATTCTTAGATAATTTATGTTGCGATTATAATTGTCTAACATGTACAAATTCTCCTTCCATAAATTCATCAACTTCTCTTGGAACTGCCATGATACCATTGGCAAAAGTAAAGGCATTGATATGTGCCGATCCATGATAATCAATAGGAACAACTCTATTATTTGCATTAAATCGAACAGGTATAAATTCTAATCTGTCAGTTCTTTTGCGTTTGTAAGCTTGCGCGATTGGCATGCGTACCATTGGAGCATTGTAATCGTGTCCCATTAACCTGAATAAAAGAGGTTTGCCCAGTAGTTCGAATTGAACAAACGATGAAACAGGGTTACCAGGCATCGCAAATACATATTGTCCATTTTTAGCTGCAAAAACAGTATGTTTGCCAGGTTTTACAGCTAATGTGTGAAACCAGATATTGAAACCAAGCTCCTTTAATATTTGAGGTACATAATCGTAGTCGCCAACCGAAACACCTCCTGATATGATCAGGATATCGTTTTCAGCCAAACATTTTTCTATGGTTTTCTGAGTGGTTTCTTTTGAATCTTCAACAATACCATAGTAATTTCCATCAATGCCCATCTTTTTTAATTGAGCCTGTAATTGCCACGAATTTACGTTGCGTATTTGTGAAGTATCTGGCTTTTGTTGCGGCTCAACAAGTTCACTTCCTGTAGCAAAAGAAGCAACTTTGGGTTTTTTATAGACCAAAGGATTGGTGCAACCAACCATCGCCAGTACCGACACGTGTTGCGATTTTAATCTGGTACCTTTTTTTAGAACAACTTCATTTTCTTCTATATCTTCACCCTTAATACAAATATTGGATTTCGTATTTTCTTTGGTAAAGCGTATTCGATTATTGTCAACTTTTTCAGTGTGTTCTGCCATTATAACAGTGTCAGCCCCTTCAGGAATCATTGCTCCTGTCATAATTTTTGAACACTGTTTATTACCTACAGCTTTTGTAGGAGCAGAACCAGCTGCAATTATTTCCAGGACCTCAAGATCATCTGTCAGGTTTTCTTGTTTACAAGCATATCCATCCATTGCCGATTTGTTAAATGGAGGAATAGCCATGTCTGAGCAAACATCTTCGGCAAGCACTCTGTTTAAACACTCCGAAATATCAATGTACTCTTTTTCTAGTTTTCGAGTTGCGTGTTTTACGGTTTTTAAGGCTTCATGAAACGTAATCATATTGTTAGTTCTTTATTACCCATTTTTTCTTAGAAAAATCGATATTACCAGGTTCAAAGTTGAATTTTTCACCGTCAAATTCAATGTTAATATCTGCTAACTTTCTAAAATCAAGCGTATTGGGCTTTAGTTTTCTATTGTTTTTATTCTCTATCATTAAAAATAAGCCAGGTTCAATAATGTTTCTTAAGCCACCTGATTCGATAATTATTGGGGTTGCCGAACAAATAATTTTATCCAAATAGCAAAGAACATCATTTAAATGCTCATCTTTTGCCTGAATGTAAAATACCTTATCAGCACCAGCATTTAAAAGTCTATTGCTATCTTTTGAGCCTTCTTGCTTATTTTCTTTTATAATTTGATAATTTTCTGTTTTAACAATGAAATTAGTGTCGGAAGGTAAATGATGAAAATGAGGACAAATTTTAATTCCAATCACTTTGATTCTTAATGAACTTATTAATTGACAGGCAAATAAAGTTTTTCCTGCATTTTGCCCGTTACCTGCCAACAGAATAATATTATCTCTTTTTTTTTCCATAAAAAACCTCCAACTCAGTGCAGAATTGGAGGTAAATGCTTCTAGGAGGATAGAATGTGATATACAAAAGTATAAGTTTTCTATCTACGTCCTAAATTACAATAACGCTCCTTTCCAATTTTTGGACTAAATCCTGCGGGAGGCAAATTCGTTTCCCAATTTACCCAACGGTTTACAAATCATACAAAAAGTTTTTGCTTAGATTTTATAAACTCGGAGTTAATTTCATTAATCAAGGTAAAGATATTAATATTAACGAATCTACAAATGTGTATGTGTGCCTAATGTAATGTTTTTGAAATCTTATCGTTCGAATAATTTAATTAAAAACAAGATGAATTGCTTGTATGATTACGCTTCACAGATTTTTGGTTAATTGTTTAAAAAAATAATGCCATCAAAAAAATGAGCTTATTTATAATTAGTTTGATTAAAAAATAACTTTATTTATAAAATCATTATCGATAAAAAAATTGAAAATGGGAAAGCACGTACACAATCATAAGCATGATCATGGCAATTTAAAAGGAAGAAATTTAGGTATAGCGATTTTATTAAATGTGGGAATCACTGTATCGCAGGTTATTGGAGGTTTTGCTTCCGGAAGTTTAGCATTACTATCTGATGCACTGCATAATTTTTCGGATGTACTTGCCTTGGTTATTAGTTGGATTGCCAGCAAATTAACTGGGCGAAAGCAAACTGCACGTCAAACTTTTGGGTATAAAAGAGCTGAGATATTAGCTGCATTAATTAATGCAGTTTCATTAATTGTGATTGCTTTTTTTCTTTTAAAGGAAGCCATAGAAAGGTTAGGAAACCCGCAAGATATTCAATCGGGGATTGTAATGATTTTGGGAGGACTCTCTATTGTTTTGAATGGTCTAAGTGTTCTTTTAGTTATGAAAGATGCTAGGGATAACATCAATATGCGATCGGCATATTTGCATTTACTTTCAGATATGGTATCGTCTGTTGCTGTTGTATTGGGTGGTTTGGCAATGTATTTATGGAACATTTCATGGATTGACAGCATCCTTTCCATCGCAATTGCACTTTACCTTGTTTATTCAAGTTGGGGACTTATTGTCGAAAGTGTTAGAATAATCATGCAATTTGCTCCGGTTCATGTAAACCTCGATGAGATTCAAAATAAACTAATCTCTATTGATGATGTTGAAAATATACATCATGTGCATGTTTGGCAGTTGGACGACAAGCAAATTAATTTTGAAGCTCATATTAGTTTCATAAAGGATTTACCTTTAAGTGAGGTAAATAAAATTCTACACACTATTGAGCAAATCCTTCATGATGATTTTGAAATTGGCCACGTAACCTTACAGCCAGAGATCAATGGATTTTGTCAGGATGATAGCCTTGTGAGACAGGAAAAGCCTCATTCTCATTAACTGAATGAGGCCATTAAATCCATTGGGTGCTCTAATAAGGTTTGTGCACCATTTTCGAGTAATTCTTCCATGTCTCTGAATCCCCAAAGAACACCAACGGCTTTCATACCAGAGTTTTTTGCAGTTTCCATGTCAACACCCGAATCTCCAATATACATTAATTCAGAAGGATTAATTCCCATTTTTTCACTAATCAGGATTGCACCTTTAGGATCTGGTTTACGAGGGATATCTCCACCTGCCCCTAATACATATTCAAGTTGCCAATTGGCAAGCAAAACTTTAACCACTTTCTGGGTTAACTCATTTGCTTTGTTCGAGAAAACAGAAATTTTTATTCCCTTTTCACTTAAAGCATTTAACAATTCTACTATTCCAGGATAAAGACAGGTTTTTACAATACAGTTATCGTCGTAAATCTGCATCATGCGTTCAAAGTTTTTTCCAATCTCTGCTTCACTTCTGTTTTCTGAGGGTAGTGATTTTTCGACTAAATTTTTTATTCCTCTGCCAACAAATGTTTTATAGGTTGCATAGTCGTGTGTCGGAAAACTATTTTCCATTAGTACTTTATTCATAGAATCAGCAATATCTTCAATAGAATTCGCCAAAGTTCCGTCAAGATCAAAAATTACTCCTTTTATCATGATTTAAGTTTTGATTAAATTTCAATTATCAAATGCAAATATATCAATTACACTTAACTTGATTGAAAAAGAAAAACCGGAATGTAATGTACATACCGGCTTTAAATTGAAATGTAAAATTTAATGAACAATGGAACGCAGTTCTGCGTTGTAATCAACCAATATATCGAACCATTCGTCAAGCATGTTCTGCCAACTCCCTAGCCCATATAGTTTTTCAAATTCTTTTTGAAATCCAATATCCTGAGACCAGGTATCGTAACTATCAAAATTCCATACAATTCCCACATCGGCACTTTTGGGAGTATGCAACGGATTATTAAATACCAAAAAAGCAACACCTAATTTTTCTGATGTTTTCATTAATTTCTCAGCAATTACCTTGAACCTGTAGTATTGTCCGCGTTTTAAATCAACTGCCCATGCTTCGTAGTGTTTCGAATTAATAACCAAATCCATTCCAAAAGAGAGTTTTTCATTAAAATTCCATAAACTAACAGCGCCATATTTCTCTACTAGTGGATCAATGTTTTTTTCCCAATCTTCGTGATGTCCGTTTTCTTTTTTTGGACGTGAGTCTAAAGCTGTATAGGTAGTAGGCCCCATAATCCATACATACCAGCCTGCCTTTTCTCCGTAATCAACTTTTCTTAATCCTGCCACATAATCGCCTTTCGGATGAAATTTATCATTATGCGCTTTTATAGCTTTTTCAAATTTATCAGACATTCCTCGCTTAGGCAGAATATATACACTTTCTACCACCTTGGTTTTCTTTTCCTCTTTCTCCTGGCCGAATACGACAAACGTATAAAACAATGCCAATCCCAGGATTAATATCCTCTTTTTCATGATAAATATGTTTTAGTGAATAAGTGCAAAATTACATCAATTATTTGGAAAGAGTCTAATTAATATTTTTTAAACAGTAGGAAATCAATGTATTATGAGGTGTTTGTTGATGATTCTGAAAGCGACTGAATGAATATTTAGTGGTATAAATGAGTTGATTGATTGAAGTAGAATAGCTTCCAACTAAGAATTATTTTTTTATGAATTAAATTTGAAGGTACAAGTGCATTTAGTAATAAAAAAACTCTATATTTGAATTTCACAACGAAGAGTAATATACATTTTAATGCAAAAAATAATCCATACAGTAATGATGAACATGCCAATGAATGGTGTGAGCGGAGCTATGGGCATTATTGATATTACTACCACCACAACTACGATGACCCTTTAGGGTCTAATATTATTACATATCACCAAAGGTGGGTATTTACATACTCAAAAAGTACATAGGAAAATTTGTGTCTGATTATTTAATCTGTCGTAAATTCATTTTTCATATTTAAATGTACCAGATAACTATAACCAATATATAATCATTGATGATGGAATCGACATTTGTAGGGAGAGAAAATCATCAGAAGAAATCAACAGAATGAAAGTTTTAAAATTTGGAGGAAGCTCGGTAGCCAATTCGGAAAGTTGCAATCGGGTAAAAGAGATCGTAAAAAAAAATCACAAAAGCTGTAAGCAAGTTGTAGTTGTGTCGGCTTTAGGAGGTGTTACAGATGAATTAGAGCAATGCATTAGTTTAGCCAGTCAAAGAAACAAAAAGTATGAAACGATTCTAAAAGCTCAAAGGGAGAGACATCTGGATTTGATTCAACAACTTGGCGTAAGTGTTGAACTTATTGAAAAAGTTAACACGAAATTCGAGGAGATATCCGAAATTTTGCAAGGAGTTTTTTTATTGGAAGATATTTCAGAAAAAGCTCGTAATACTGTCCTGGGAACAGGCGAGTTGTTATCTTCAGCAGTCATTTCAGAATTTTTTAGAGAATCTGGTATGAATACTGTTTGTTTTGACTCAAGAAAATTTATTAAAACACAGAATGGTAAAGGTGTTTATTTAAATGCGAAACAAACCAATAAAAATCTGGAAGAAATAAAAGATTTAGATTTTGAAGTTGCAGTATTCCCGGGATTTATAGCCTCAGGACAAAAAGGGGAGATGACTCTTTTGGGACGTGGTGGGTCTGACTATACAGCTTCTATATTAGCAGCAGGCCTGAAGTGTTCTGAATTGGAAATTTGGACTGATGTAAGTGGCATGTTTACTGCCGATCCGAGATTTGTTTCTCAAGCTTCACCTATAAAGCGTATGTCTTTTCAGGAAGCGATGGAATTGTCGCATTTTGGAGCCAAGGTAATATATCCTCCTACTTTAATTCCAGTTGTTCAAAACCAAATTGATGTTCGTATCAAGAATACTTTTGCTCCTGATGATGAAGGAACTTTAATTAGTAAAACTCCGGGAGAAGACAGATCGGTAGTTCGTGGATTATCATCGGTAAATCATATCAATTTGTTTACACTTTCGGGAAGTGGAGTAATTGGAATTAGTGGGTTTGCATCCCGATTTTTTACCAGTTTGGCACAAAGCAAAATTAATGTTGTACTGATCACTCAGGCATCATCTGAACACAGTATTAGTGTTGGAATTCATAAAGATGATACAGAACAAGCTGTTGAAGTTCTTCGAGATGAATTTGAAATGGAAATCAATATGAATTTGGTAAATGAACCTGAAGTTGAGGAAGATCTGTCGATTGTAGCTGTTGTGGGGGAAGATATGGGATTTACTCCGGGTATTTCGGGTAAAGTATTTAGTGTTTTGGGAAAGAATGGTGTTAATATTCGTGCTATGGCTCAGGGAGGAAACGAAATGAATCTGACTTTCATGGTACCTACCCGTGATATTAAGAAAGTACTGAATGTGATTCACGAAGAATTCTTTGATTCTACCTACAAAAAAGTAAACTTATATATTGCAGGAGTTGGCAACGTTGGTGGTAAATTGCTTGAATTTATAAAGAACCAATACGAACATTTGCTGGAAGAGAAGGGGCTGCAATTAATTGTAAGAGCTGTTACAAATTCTCGTAAAATGTATTTTGCCGAAGATGAAAAACTGTTGTTAAATTGGGAAAAGAAACTTAACAACTCTGAAGTAAAAGCAGATTTACATGAGTTTGTCAGACTTATGGATCAATCGAATTTAAGAAACAGGATTTTTGTTGATATTACAGCAAGTGATAAGGTTAGCGAAGTTTATGAGAAGATTCTTAATTCTACTGTTGCCATAGTTGCCTGTAATAAAATTGCTGCATCATCTGATTACAATTATTATAAAAACATAAAAGCAGCGGCTAAAAAACACAATGTAGAATTCATGTTCGAGAGTAATGTTGGAGCAGGATTACCAGTAATAAGCACCATAAATAGCCTGGTGAATACTGGTGACGAAATTGTGGGAATTGATGCTGTTGTTTCAGGAAGTTTGAATTTTATCATGAACGAATTCAATAAAGGTTGCTCTTTTGTTGAGGCAGTAAAAATGGCAATGGAACAAGGATTTACTGAACCTGATCCAAAAATAGATTTAAGCGGAATGGATGTTCTTAGAAAACTACTGATTTTGTCACGGGAAGCAGGGTATCATTTGGAAGAAAGCGAAGTGGAGCATCAACCAATGATTCCTGAATCATGTTTACAAGGAAGTTCGGCAGAAGATTTATTAAAAGATCTTGAAGCAAATAATGAATATTTCGAAGCTTGGCGTAAAGTAATGGAAGAAAAAAATATCCGATACCGATACATTGCTTCTTTTAAAAATGGGAAAGCCAATGTAAGCTTGAAAGAGGTTAGTCCCGATCATCCGTTTTACGATATTCACGGAAAAGACAATGTAATTTCCTTGAATACGAAATGGTACGATGATCAACCTTTAATAATTAAAGGTGCAGGAGCCGGAGCAGAGGTAACAGCTTCTGGTATTTTTGGTGATATCATTAGAATTAGCAGAAATTAATAAAGGGATTAAATGGAATGTAAATCAGTAAACTATTGTGCAGAAAACAATAGTGAAAATCTTGTAAACATGTCAGAAGAAGTAAAAGTATTTGCACCAGGTAGCGTATCAAACGTTGGTTGTGGTTTCGATATATTAGGATTTGCCATTGATGGAGTTGGCGATGAAATGATTCTTAAAAAGAATAATGAAAATAAAATAATCATTAACCCGGTTAATGGCTATGAAAATTTGCCAACAGATCCGAAAAAGAATGTTGCCGGAGTTGCCATACAAGCTTTATTGGATGATTTAAGTAGTGATCAGGGGTTTGATGTTGAAATTGTTAAAAATATAAAACCCGGAAGTGGAATAGGTTCCAGTGCAGCAAGTGCAGCGGGTGCAGTGGTTGCAGTAAATGAACTGTTGGGTAGGCCATATTCGAGAATGGAACTGGTTAATTTTGCCATGATAGGAGAGGAAGTTGCATCAGGTGATATGCATGCAGACAATGTGGCACCTGCAACTTTGGGTGGATTCTGCCTGATTCGAGGGTATAATCCATTGGATGTAATTCATATCAATCCTCCAGCAGATTTATGGTGCGTGGTTATACATCCGCAAATCGAAATTAAAACCAAAGAATCGAGGGAATTACTTACCCCTTCAATTCCATTGAAGAAAGCCATTCGCCAGTGGGGAAATGTAGCCGGATTAATGTCGGGACTCTATACCTCAAATTATGAATTGATAGGAAGATCTTTAGAAGATCATATCATAGAGCCGCAAAGAAAAGTTTTGATACCTGAATTTGATGAGTTGAAGCTGTCGGTAATGGAGGCCGGAGCTTTAGGCTGTAGTATTTCAGGCTCGGGGCCATCGGTATTTGCCCTGGCCAACGGAAAAGAAACGGCAGATGTGGTTGCCAATGCTATGAATATGGTTTTTAAAAGAACCGATTTGGAGTATAAGATATACGTGTCGAAAGTGAGCGATGGAGGAGTGAAAATTCTGTAAGATAACAAGCAATGAAATATTTTAGTACAAATAATAAAGAATTACGATACACTTTTAAAGAAGCTGTAATACAAGGGTTAGCTCCTGATGAAGGCTTGTTTTTTCCTGTAGGTACACCTGAATTAGATCAAAAATTTTTTCAAGATTTATCTGGTAAAGAAATTGTAGAAATTGGATTTGAAGTAGCTAAGCATTTTGTTGGTGATGATATCAGCGAAAGCCAATTGAGAAAAATATGTGAAGAGGTTTTTAATTTTCCAATTCCGCTTGTAAAAGTTGAAAATGGCATTTATGCACTCGAACTTTTTCATGGGCCAACATGTGCATTTAAAGATGTTGGAGCAAGATTCATGAGTCGATGCCTAAGTGTTTTTACAAAACAAAATAAAAAGGAAGTTACAATTCTTGTGGCAACTTCGGGAGATACTGGTAGTGCCGTTGCAAATGGATTTTTAGGCGTAGAAGGTGTAAATGTGATTATTCTTTATCCCAAAGGAAAAGTAAGTCAAATACAAGAACAGCAACTCACAACCATGGGACAAAATATTACCGCTTTGGAGGTTGAAGGAACTTTCGATGATTGTCAAACATTGGTTAAAAGAGCATTTGCAGATGAAGATCTAAATAAGAAAATGAATTTAACCTCGGCAAACTCAATTAATATTGCCCGCTTATTACCTCAAAGCTTTTATTATTTCTACGCCTTAGGGCAATTGCAAAATAACAAAAAGGAGGTTATTGTATCTGTACCCAGTGGAAACTATGGAAATTTAACCGGGGGCTTGCTGGCAAAACAAATGGGATTGCCAATAAAAAACTTTATTGCTTCGGCTAACAGAAATAAAATAGTGCCCGACTATTTGGAAAATGGGAAGTATGAACCTAAACCATCCGTTCAAACAATTTCTAATGCCATGGATGTAGGAGCACCAAGTAATTTTGCACGAATGATGGAGATTTACCACGAAAACCATGCTGATATTATTAAAGACATAAAAGGGGCATGGTATAACGATGAAGAAACCAAAGAGGCGATGAAGAAAGTTTTTGAACAAGAATCTTATATTTTAGATCCACATGGAGCAATTGGTTATCTTGGTCTTAAAAAGTATCTGGATAAAGAGAAACAAGTAGGTATTTTTCTGGAAACAGCTCATCCGGCTAAATTCAAAGATACGGTTGAGCAAGCAATAGGAGAAGGAATTGAGGTACCTAAATATTTACAAGACTGCCTAAAAAAGAAAAAAAATAGTATCGTAATTGGAAAATATTTTGATGACTTTAAAAGTTATCTGTTAAAACAATGAAATTTGACAAGAAATTAAGAAAACTTGTATGGTTTCTTGTTATAAATCTTGTTACATGAATTATCATTGCTATTCGGAATGAATAATTTTTAGTAAAATTTTTGAGTGAATGTAAGGTGTTGAAAATAAATGTGTAGAGATATGTTTGTTGTAGATGTGATTTAAATGCTTAATTATTGAAAATGTTTTTCGTAAATAGAATTTGGTTAAATTGAAGTGCAGGATAAATAGTCTTATGATTCAATTGGAAATTCTGTATATATTGTATATTCTATAGTTCAAAAAATATTACCTTATTATTATGTTGAGATTATAAAAAGGTGAATTTTCTTATTTTTTCGTAATTGAAATTTGCAAACGAGTAGAAATCCTTTATATTTGTATAGAAATCAAATTTAAAAGCATTTTTTAACCCTAAAAATTTTATAAAGTTATGAACAAAGCTCAATTAATTGATGCAATTGCTAGCAAGGCTGGTTTAACTAAAGCCGATTCTAAAAAAGCATTAGACGCTTTTATTGAAACTACTACTGAAGCATTAAAAAGTGATGATAGAGTAGCTCTTGTTGGATTCGGTTCATTCTCTGTATCAAAGCGTGATGCTAGAACTGGTAGAAACCCACAAACTGGCAAGCCAATCAATATTCCTGCTAAAAAGGTTATTAAATTTAAGGCTGGTTCGGAATTAGGAGACTCGGTACAATAAATATATTGTAAGTCAAATGAAATTAGGGGGGTAATATAGATCCTCCTTTTTTTATATCTTAATTTTTAATGATGGAAAAGGAAAAACTTCATCGCTCAATTCAGTTTTTGGAAGAATTCTTAACAGAGAATCGTATCAACCTGATTAACGAGAACATTAAGAATAGAACACGTTACATTACCGTTGTCCTCGAAAATATTTTTCAACCTCAAAATGCTAGTGCAGTTATTCGATCGTGTGATTGTTTTGGCATTCAGGATTTACATGTAATCGAAAATTCCAATGAGTATACATTAAACCCTGATGTAGTAATGGGTGCATCGAAATGGGTCGATTTATATCGATACAATGAAAAGAAAGATAATACTCTTGATACCATAAAATCTTTGAAGGATAAAGGTTATCGTATAGTAGCTACAACTCCGCATACAAATGATGTTTTGTTGCCGGATTTTGATTTAACCAAAGGCAAATCAGCTTTCTTTTTTGGAACAGAATTAACAGGCTTATCTGATGTTGTTATGGAGAATGCAGATGAATTTGTTAAAATTCCCATGTATGGATTCACCGAAAGTTTTAATATTTCTGTTTCTGCGGCACTTGTCTTAAATCATTTGGCAACAGAAATTCGCAGAACAGATGTGGATTGGCAGTTGCCGGAGCAGGAAAAACAGGAACTTAAATTAGAATGGTTAAAAAAATCGGTAAAAAAAGGTGATATTTTGTTGAAAGAGCAGAACAAAAGGTGGGAAAAGAACTGAATGAGAAGAATAAAGCCGATTTTTTATCTGGTACATTAGTCTTTTAATATTTTCATTTAAATATTTCGGAAATGGTAAAAAGATTGTTATTTTTGATGAAAACATTAATACAGTAGATAAAGAAAAATTATTTGCTTGTACCTGAATTTAAATAATACCACTATATGAATTGTGTTGTAATAGATGATGACAAACTTTCAAGAAAAGTTGTTGAGAGTTATATTGAAAGAACAGATTTCCTAACATTGGGAGCATCTTATCCAAGTGCAATTGATGCAATTAATAATATTAAGAAGAATGAGCCTGTTGATTTAATATTTTTGGATATTGAAATGCCGGAAATGAGCGGTATGGAATTCCTTAGTAGTTTGATCACCACACCTCAAATTATTATTATTTCATCGAAAGAACAATATGCTTTGGAAGCATTTGAGTACGACGTAACTGATTATTTATTGAAACCAATTAGTTATAGTCGATTCTTTAAGGCAGTAAGTAAAGCACATAAACGTTATAAGAATAGTGAAGGTTTTATTCAGGATAAGAATGAAATTTTTATCAAGAGCAACTCATCTCTTGTACGCTTAAATTATGACGATATTTTATGGATTGAAGCATTGGAGAACTATGTTGTAGTGAATACATATCAGGAAAAATACACTATTCACTTCACTATGAAAGCAATTGAAGAGAAAATGCCAGCTGCACGATTCTCAAGAATTCATCGTTCTTATATCGTAAATCTTAGCAAGATTGAAATGATAGAAGATAATTCGGTTGTAATTGAAACCGATGGAGGGGCAAAATCAATTCCTATCGGAAAATCATACAGAGATAAATTAATGGGTGATATTAATTTAATGACTCGATAGTTTTAATTATATCAGGATTTTTTTGAATTTTGTATTCAATAAAAATTCTGTATATGATTACCAATAGACAATTATTTCTACAACATGTAGCTACGACTTCTGATTTTCCAATAGCATTGGAAATAGAAAGAGCAGAAGGAATATATATGTACGACCCGAGCGGGAAACCTTATTTGGATCTCGTTTCGGGCGTTTCTGTTAGTAACCTGGGACATGGTCATCCCAAGGTTCGCCAAGCCATAAAAGACCAAGTTGATAAATACATGCACTTAATGGTGTATGGTGAGTTTATTGAAACACCACAAGTTCAGCTTGCAAAATTATTAAGCGACAACCTTCCGGAAAATTTAAATTCTGTTTATTTCGTTAATTCGGGAAGTGAAGCGAATGAAGGAGCTCTTAAATTAGCCAAACGATATACCGGAAGATCAGAAATTATCCATTTTACAAGATCATATCACGGAAGTACACACGGAGCATTAAGTATTTTGTGCGATGAGGAAATGAAAAATTCATTTCGCCCATTATTACCGGATGTGAGAATGATTGAGTTTGGTAATAAATTGGATTTGGAACAAATTACAGAGCGAACAGCTTGCGTGATACTGGAGCCAATTCAGTCGGAAGGAGGAATGATTATTCCATCAAAAGAATACATACAAGCACTAAGAGCTCGTTGTACCGAGAAAGGAGCTTTGTTGATTTTCGACGAAGTACAAATGGGATTCGGTAGAACAGGAAAACTTTTTGCATTTGAGCATTTCGATGTTGTGCCTGATATTTTGTGTCTGGCAAAAGCAATGGGCGGTGGAATGCCAGTTGGAGCGTTTATTTCAGATAAGAAAATTCTGGATTCGTTTAAAACCAACCCAATGCTTGGACACATTACAACTTTTGGAGGGCATCCGGTATGTTGCGCTGCTGCCAAAGCTGCTTTGGAGGTATTACTGGAAGAAAAGATTGTTGATGATGTTCAGCGAAAAGGAGAGCTTTTTGTTGAATTGCTAAAAGATCATCCATTGGTAAAAGGATTCCGTCAATTAGGGCTTTTTGTTGCTGTAATCGTAGAATCAAAAGAAATTATGCTTGAGATTATGAAAGAAGCGCATGAATTGGGGGTGGTAATGGATGCATTTTTGTTTTGCGACGATGCCTACCGTATTGCACCTCCTTTAAACATTACCGATGAGGAAATTCATCACGCTTCGAATCTTTTGACTCAAGCAATGGATAAGGTAAAAAAATAAGCATGAGATTCATTGGTGTTTTTTTTATTCTTGCGTGCATATCATTCAGTTCTAATGCACAATTATCAGAGAAAGAGGAAGAAATTTCGGAGAGTTTTGAACAATTGGTTAAGGCTGATGAGGATTCGTTAAAACTTTCTGCATGTAGTAAAATTGAAAAATTATTTTTGCAAACTTTACAACAGGAAGAGAGTTTCGATTATTCTTTTAGCCAATTAAATAGAATGGGGATCATTACTTCGCCAGATCTTAAATTCAGAATATATAACTGGAATTGTGTACTTTCCGATGGTACTCACAAGTATTTCGGAATTCTGCAATACAAGGATAAATCAGCAATAAAGACAAAGCTTCTTTCAGATAAGACAGATGCGGATTTGTTTTCATCTTATCGTGCAGAAAATTGGCCTGGAGCATTGTATTATAAGATCATTCCATTTAAATCGAAAGGCAGTACAAGTTATTTGTTGCTTGGTTGGGACGGGAATAATGTATCTACCAATAAAAAGATGATTGAGGTACTTGACTTTGAAAAATCAGGAATAAAATTTGGTAAACCTGTTATTTTCTGGAGAGGCAAGCAACTTAGTCGAGTGGTGTTTGAGTATGCCAAGCAAGCAAGAATGAGCATAGAATATCAGGAGAAGAATAAGAGATTGGTATTTGATCATTTGGCACCTTCTTCTCCCAATTATCAAAATCAATTTGAATATTACGGTCCCGATTTTACCCATGATGCTTTATTACTAAAGAAGGGTGTTTGGACATTACAAGAAAATATAGACGTAAGAAATAAATAATTTATGAGCAACACGTTTACATATCAAACAGAGCAATTTGCAGACGTTAAAATATTAAGATATCAGGTTCCGGAATTCGAAAAGTTAAACCTGAGACAAAAACAGCTGATTTACTTTTTGGCAGAAGCTGCAAGGTGCGGCCGTGATATCTTATTTGATCAGAATAACAAATACAATTTAAGAATTAGAAGAACTCTGGAAGCCATTGTAAAATCGTATGATGGTGATAGAGAATCTGAAAATTTTAAGAGCTTTCTGGTATACACCAAAAGAGTATGGTTTTCGAATGGTATTCATCATCATTATTCGATGGATAAATTTTTACCGGAATTCGACGAAGAATATTTTGGTGAGCTGTTGGCCAATTCGAATCCTGACTTATTACCATTTGGAGAAGATATTATTGAGCTGATGAACCAATTGGTACCTGTTATTTTTGAAGAGAATGTAGAGGCGAAACGAGTAGTTTTAAATCCTGATTTGGATTTAATTGCAGATTCGGCCAACAACTATTACGAAGGGGTTAGTCAGGAAGAGGTTGAGAAGTTTTACGCAAGTGCAGACAAGGGTGATCCGGAAAAACCTTTATCCATTGGCTTGAATTCGAAACTGATTAAAGAAAATGGCGAATTAATCGAGAAAGTTTGGAAGATTGGAGGAATGTATTCTGCTGCACTTGAGAAAGTTGTTTATTGGTTAGAGAAAGCTGTTGAAGTTGCGGATAGTGATCTTCAAAAGCAGTCCCTAATCAAATTGATAGACTTTTATAAAACCGGAGACTTAACAACTTTTGATGAGTATTCGATTCTTTGGGTAAAGGATTTGGATGCCCATGTTGATGTGGTGAACGGATTTATTGAAGTTTATGGTGATGCACTAGCCTTTAAAGCAAGTTGGGAATCGGTTGTAAACTTTAAAGATATTGAAGCTACCAAGAGAACTGAAATTATTTCGGATAATGCGCAATGGTTCGAGGACAATTCGCCTGTTGATGATAGATTTAAAAAAGACGAAGTTAAGGGAGTAAGCGCCAAAGTAATAACAGTTGCCATGTTAGGTGGCGATTGTCATCCGGCAACACCAATAGGAATTAACCTGCCAAATGCCGAATGGATTCGAAAAGAACATGGAAGTAAATCTGTTACAATTGATAATGTTACACATGCTTATCATCAGTCGTCGCTAAAAAGTGGTATGTTGGAAGAGTTTGCTTATAGCGATGAGGAAATAGCCAGAGCAAAAGAACATGGCTATCTGGGAGGAAACTTACATACGGATTTACATGAATGTTTAGGTCACGGATCTGGACAATTGCTACAAGGTGTAGGAGTGGATGCTTTAAAAAATTATCATTCTACGCTGGAAGAGGCAAGAGCCGATTTGTTTGCGTTGTATTACATGATGGAGCCGAAAATGCTTGAGATTGGATTAATGCCCAATTTAGATGTAGCCAAAGCTGAGTACGATGGATATATCCGTAATGGATTAATGACTCAGCTTACCCGTATCGAATTAGGGAAAGACATTGAGGAATCGCACATGCGAAACCGTCAGTTGATTGCAAAATGGGTTTTTGAAAGAGGAGAACATGCTATTGAAAAAGTAATGAAAGAAGGTAAAACTTTTTTTGTGGTGAAAGATTACGAAAAACTAAGAGAGCTTTTTGGAGAATTGCTTGCCGAAGTACAACGAATCAAATCAGAAGGCGATTTTGAGGCAGGAAAAGCACTTGTTGAAGATTATGCAGTTAAAGTAGATCTGAATTTGCACAAAGAAGTAAAGGAGCGATTTGAAAAGTTGAACCTTGCAGCTTATGCAGGTTTTATCAATCCTGATTACCATCCTGTAATTGAGAATGATGAAATTATTGATGTTGAGATTTCTTATCCGATGGATTTTTCGGAGCAGATGCTCGAATACAGTGAAAAATATTCATTCTTACCACATGTTAATTAAATATTTGATACTTTCATTTCAAGTGAGGGTATCAATAATTTATACAAAGGAAGTTTTAACCACAAAGGAAAACTAAGGGTTTCACGAAGTAGCACAAAGGATTTTTGCCAATGGCAAAGGTTCTTTTTTGTTTGATGCTCTCACTCTAAGTGAGGGTATCAATAGTTTATACAAAGGAAGTTTTAACCACAAAGGAAAACTAAGGGTTTCACGAAATAACACAAAGGATTTTTGCCAATGGCAAAGGTTCTTTTTTGTTTGATGCTCTCACTTTAAGTGAGGGTATCAATAATTTATACAGAGGAAGTTTTAACCACAAAGGAAAACTAAGGGTTTCACGAAGTAACACAAAGGATTTTTGCCAATGGCAAAGGTTCTTTTTTGTTTGATGCTCTCACTCTAAGTGAGGGTATCAATA
>JAOARS010000207.1 GCA_025210415.1 Marinifilum sp.
ATTCGAACCTGCGACCTCCTGCTCCCAAAGCAGGCGCGATAACCGGGCTACGCTACACCCCGAAAATTTGCGGAGAGAGGGGGATTCGAACCCCCGGTACCGATTGCTCAGTACGCCAGTTTAGCAAACTGGTGGTTTCAGCCACTCACCCACCTCTCCTGATTGCGGAAGCAAAAGTATGTAAAAATTTCTGATGTGCAAAATATTTTTTTCGCAATAATTAAAGATTTTTCAGACTCTCATTATAGTAAATTATAAATCAATGAGATTACATTTTATTTTTTTTAAATAAAATCAAAAAAAGCCGAAAAGGAAACAAATCTCTTTCGGCTTATCATGAAATATCATTGATTTTTTATTTCTTCTTCCCTTTATCTTTAGGATTTGCAATATTTTCTCTCATGCTTGTATCAGCCTCGATATTTTTCATGCGGTAATAATCCATTATACCAAGTTGGCCATTTCTGAATGCTTCTGCCATTGCTCTTGGCACCTCTGCTTCCGCTTCAATTACTTTAGCACGCATTTCCTGAGCTAATGCTTTATTTTCTTGCTCAGAAGCAACAGCCATTGCTCTACGTTCTTCTGCTTTAGCCTGTGCAATTTTTAAATCGGCTTCCGCCTGATCTGTTTGAAGAACAGCGCCAATGTTTTTACCTATATCTATATCTGCAATATCAATCGACAAAATTTCAAAAGCAGTACCAGCATCCAAGCCTTTTTCCAATACAACCCTTGAAATAAAATCTGGATTCTCAAGTACCGATTTATGTGATTCATTCGACCCAATAGATGATACAATACCTTCACCTACACGTGCAAGAACAGTTTCTTCACCTGCACCACCAACCAATTGGCGAATATTTGCACGAACGGTAACTCTAGCTTTCGCTATAAGCTGAATACCATCTTTAGAAACAGCTGTAACAGGAGGTGTATTAATTACCTTAGGAATTACACTCATTTGAACTGCCTCGTATACATCACGACCAGCCAAATCAATAGCAGTAGCCATTTTAAAAGTCAAATCAATATTTGCCTTTGCTGCAGATACCAATGCATGAGTAACTTGAGCTACATGACCACCTGCCAAATAATGAGCTTCCAGTTCATTTCTATTTAGATCTAAACCAGCTTTTGTACTTTCAATTAATGCACTTACAATAACCTTTGGTGGAACCTTACGCCAACGCATAAAAATTAATTGAACCAAAGATATTCTAACTCCTGATAACAGGGCAGAGAACCATAATGCAACCGGAATGAAGATGAAGAGAATATAAACTCCAACTCCTACAGCAGCAAATATTAGAACTATTGTACCAATTCCTTCCATTTGAACACTTTTATATAGGTTTTACAATTACAACTTTATCAAGAATTCCAACTATTTCAACTTTGGTCTTCTCGTCAATATATGCACCTGTTGATTTAGCCTCAACAATTTTTTTATTCACTTTAATTTTGCCCATTGGTGCCAATCTAGAAATACATGTTCCCTGATCGCCAACATTTACCTTTTCATCTTCAAGCTTGTCAACTGTTGAATCAACCTCAGCCTTAAGCATTATTTTATTCCAAGTATTAGATTTTAACGCTAATGCAAGTGAAATTCCACAAAAAACAATTGTGGCAAGAACAGTTATATGTCCAATGGTACTTCCGTAATTATCGTAGGCAAGATAAATTCCTCCAACTATACTTAGAACACCTCCAATAGCAGCTAATGTAATTCCAGGAATTACAAGGAACTCTAATAACAATAAAATAACCCCTAGTACGATAAGTAAAACAATGATTAATACCGTCATCTATTAACTCGATTTATTTATTATACAATTGTGACCTTCAATCCCTTCTTCGCCAAATCCTCTCTCATTGGTCTGATAACACTCATTTTTCCTTTTTTCACATCACATTTACCCTTGTAATGTGTTATATAAGCACACTGTTCTGCCTGTTCTGCATGGTGCTTACAAATTTCCATCAATGCATCAACAACAAAGTCGAATGTGTGATAATCATCATTATGCAAAAGCAAGGTACTACGATTGATGATATCATCCAACACTTCATTTTCCTCACCCAAATATCTTTCATCGTAATTACTCATATTGTCCAATCTTTATTGTCGAAGAATTTCCAATGCTTGCTGAATGGTAACTTTATCCTTACCCGAATAGGCAACAGTAAATGCATCAATTAATCCGGCCTCTCTCAATTCCATTTTCAATTTACTTACTTTACTATAAGAATCAAAGCTTCCAACTGTGCAAATTGTATATCCACGATAATCTTTTGTATACTCAATTTCGTATTTTGAAAATGCTCGAAGTTTATCTTTTACATCCTGCGGAACATCTTCCGAAAAAGCACCTACCTGAACTTTAAAAGCTACTTTTCCGGCATCAGCCTTTACAACTTTAGGCGCTGTTACCGTTGGTGTTGATTTTGCAACTACAGCCGGCTGATAGTTTTGATCTGTTACTTTAATTGCCAAACCTAAATTCGTTTTCTTTCCATCCTTATAAGCAACCACAAAAGCATTTGGGAACAACTGCCGTATTTCCGGAATTGCTGATTTTGCAGCCGCAAATGTTGGATAGTTACCAACCATGTATTTATACAGTTTGCCATTGCCTGTCAGCTCTTCTTTAACAGGATGCAAACCTTCGAAAAAATTGCCATCTCTCCTACTTGAAAATACACCTACCTGTAAATGATAAATATAACCTACAGTTACTTCAGGTAATGTCTCAGGAGTTTCCTCAGAAGTCATTATCAAATGTTCTTTTTTCTCTGTTTGTGCAACAACATCAGTTTCAATAGTTCCAACAATGTGCTTGTTCAAATAATCTGACTCCACATTTCTAGCCTGAATCATTTTCTGATCAGCTTGAGCTCCCAAGTCATATGATTTTTGTTCTAATAAAGCAATTTGTTCACTTAAATTAGCCTTAGCACCACCACTTGCATCAGATAATTTATTTCTTAGTTCCTCGGTAAAATTATGCAAGCTATCGGAATTGAACTTATCATTTTTCGATTCCATGAAGATATTTTTGGCCTCATTCGATTTAAATTCCGTCAAGTAATGATAAGTCAATTCATCGCTTACCTGAAAGTTAAAATATGGCAAGTTGGCACTTGTAAACTTTGTGGTATATTTAATTTCAGTAACTGCCACATTAAGCGTTGAATTTTCCGACATGACATTGGCACCTTTTTTAAGAACTGCCAATTCCGGTAATGCTTCCATATTCATCACCACTTTTTGTTCAGGGTATTCAGCTAATTTAATTTTATAGATTGTAAGATCTTCCTTGCCATTCTCACGACTCGATGCAAAACATGCAAACTCATCATTCACATCAGTAGCAAAAAATAAATCATTGGATGTTGAGTTAATCGGGAAACCTAGATTTTCAGGCTCGGTCCAAGTATCGGTTATTTCATTGTAAACCGATTTAAAAACATCAAAACCACCCATACTTGCATGCCCCTGCGAGCAAAAATACAATGTTCTGCCATCACCAGCCATGTATGGATAAATTTCATCAAACTGGGTATTCAATGCCGTTAAAGCTTCCCATTCGCTCCAACCACCATTTTTTAAACGCTTGGCGCGATACAAATCTCTACCGTTTTTTTTGTTTTTACCATAGCTGGAAAAATAGATATACTGCCCTTTGTTCGCCAAACAAGCAACATCACGATCTCCCGTTCCATCGTATCTTGACCTGATACTCTTTGTCTTTTTCGACAATCTGTCATCAAACCCTTCAATTTTGTAGTAACGGAAAAATTCGTGCTTGTCAACCACTTTTTTATCTCTTACATCAATAATATAATATGAATTTACCAAAGGCAAACCGTTCTGGCACATCACGATCAACTGATCAATACCAGTTGATTTTTTCTTGTAATATTCTCTAAACTTTCTGTAGTATCGAATTGCAGAATTGAATTGATAATTCATATGAAAAGCACGGCCTAAATAATAAGGAACCGATGCATTCACATTTTTGGTTGAAGCAATTTTTAAATGCTTTATTGCTTCCTGAATATTTTCATTCAGCTCTACCTGGCAAACGCCAAGATAATAGTTATACTCCGGATCTTGTGGATACACATTTATTAGCTCCTGATACAAAGGGAGCGCACTCTTGTAATTTTCTGCATCAAAAAAAGTAAAAGCTTCTTCTTCAATTTGTTGTTCGGTCTTTCCTCCGCTAAAATTTTGGGCAAATAACATCTGGGAAATAAACAGAGCGATTAAAAGCAACGCGCTACGTAATCTCATGGTATTGTTCATAGAATTAATTTCTTGCTAACAGGTAATCTGAAATATTAATCATTTTTATTCACAGCTTGTCAATCTCTACTCCTCATCAATTCACCAGTAACAAGACCTGCAATAATAAAATCTTAATATAGTAAATATTTATAACAAAGATAATATATAATTCCAATCAAGAGTTGGAAATACTTAAAGTTAAAAGTGCCTTAAGTTGAAAAAAGATAATTCAGTCATTACTAAACCTTATGCTTTCCGAACCAAATCGGTTATTTAGCTAATTTAAGTTTGCAAAGTATTATTAAATTATGTCAACCAAATGGCAACTAGCTTACAAAACGCAAATAGCTATTCTTTGACTTTATCATGCAACTTTAAGTACTTAAGGCACTTTACACTCCATTCCCATAAATTTCGGATTTGGAAATGTTATACTCCTTAAATAATGATCTCAACCCTTGATTCAATCATACAATGTGTAAGTACGAAATTACACGACGAAGATTGAATTAACAAAATACAGATCGATAATAAGAAAAAAAAGATGATTTTTTTAATTCGATACAGACACAATTTTTTTTAACTTCATGGGTTGATAACTTTAACCGAATTAATTCGTTCTGATGATCGGATTAAGGTATATTTGTAATTCAAATTTCTGAAAAATGACACATTTAAAAGAAGGAGATAAAGCACCTGAATTCAAGGGATTAAATCAAGATGAAAAAGTATTAAGCCTTTCTGATTTTAAGGGGAAGAAATTGATTCTTTACTTCTATCCAAAAGATAATACTCCTGGTTGTACTGCTGAATCGTGCAACCTAAACGAAAATTACGATGCATTAACCAAGCTTGGTTTCGAAGTTGTAGGAGTAAGTCCCGACGGAATTCCATCGCACAATAAGTTTATTGCAAAACACAATTTGGCATTCAATTTAATTGCCGATACTGAAAAAGAAATTTTAGAAGCATATGGTGCATGGGGAATGAAGAAGCTTTACGGAAGAGAATACATGGGCGTAATTAGAACCACTTTCGTGATTTCTGAAGATGGTGTAATTGAAAAGATTTTCAAAAAAGTAAAAACCAAAGATCACACCAATCAGATTTTAACTGAAATGAAATTGAAATAGCAATCAGCAGTCAGCAGTCAGCAAAATATTTGTAACTGTCAAACAAAGGCAAAAGCCTGTAGCTGAAAGCCAAAAAGCTGTTAGTTAAAAGAAAAAAATTATAAAACATATATTTATGAGCAAAGAAGTTGCAGAAATTAACAAGGAAAAGCTGAAAGCCCTTCAGCTTACAATGGAGAAAATTGACAAAACCTATGGTAAAGGTACGATCATGAAAATGGGTGACGAAGCCGTTGAAGATATACCTGCAATTTCATCGGGTTCATTGTCATTGAACGTGGCATTGGGAGTTGGTGGATATCCAAAAGGCCGAATTATTGAAATATATGGTCCAGAATCATCGGGTAAAACTACTTTAGCAATTCATGCTATTGCTGAAGCTCAAAAAGCTGGTGGCATTTGTGCAATTATCGATGCGGAGCATGCTTTTGATCGTTTTTATGCTGAAAAGTTGGGTGTTGATACTGAAAACTTATTGATCTCGCAACCCGACAATGGTGAACAAGCTCTTGAAATTGCTGACCAATTAATTCGCTCATCGGCAATTGATTTGGTGGTGGTTGACTCGGTAGCTGCATTAACACCAAAAGCTGAGATTGAAGGTGAAATGGGAGATTCAAAAATGGGTCTTCAGGCTCGTTTGATGTCTCAGGCATTGCGTAAGCTAACTGCAAACATCAACAAAACCAATACGACTTGTATTTTCATTAACCAATTGCGTGAGAAGATTGGTGTAATGTTCGGTAATCCTGAAACAACAACTGGTGGTAATGCCTTAAAATTTTATGCATCGGTTCGTTTGGATATTCGTAGAATCGGCCAAATTAAGGATGGCGATGAAGTAAACGGTAACCACACTCGTGTTAAAGTTATCAAAAACAAAGTTGCACCTCCATTCCGCAAAGCTGAATTCGATATCATGTACGGAGAAGGCATTTCGAAAACAGGAGAAATTATCGACCTGGGTGTTGATTACAACATTATTAAGAAATCAGGCTCATGGTTTTCTTATGGTGAAACCAAATTAGGACAAGGTCGCGAGGCTGTGAAAAACTTAATCAACGACAATCCTGAATTGGCTGAAGAGTTGGAAAACAAGATTATTGATGCCATCAACAATCCGGCAGAATAAATTCTGATACCTATTATATAAGGAAAGGCTCTCGATCGAGGGTCTTTTTTTATTATTAGACGCAGGTTTTTATGATTTTATATGATTGGGTTCTTAGTATGCAGACTTCTGATGTATATAAGAATAGCTTGTGAGTTAGAGATATGGCATTTAGATTAACGCTGATTTCCTTAAAAACTCTTGGGGAAAATCAGCGTCTAATTAATTCGTAATTGGTCATTCGTAATTCGTAATTCATAATTGTTCACTACATTTACGGTGCTGAAATTTATTTAAACAACAAATCAATACAATCATGACAAACAAGTACTTTTTGTTAGGATTAGCTCTTGTTGCAGGATTAACATCATGCGAACAAAAAGCTGAAGAATCAAAAAGCGATTCATCCTACAAAACCCCTGAAACCAAACTGGCTTCAGATGTTATGACCCCAGAAGTTTTGTGGTCGTTCGGACGATTAGGCGGAGAAAGTATCTCGCCTGACGAAAAAACTGTTCTTTACGGAGTAACTTACTTCAACAAAGAGGAAAACAAATCGTACCGCGATTTATACACTGTACCTGTAGCTGGTGGCAAAGCTATTCAAATCACCAATACGGCTGCTAAGGAATGGGGCGAACGCTGGACCAAAGATGGTAAAGTTGCTTTTCTTTCTGCAGAAAGCGGAACTGTTCAGGTATGGGAGATGAATGCTGACGGAACAGCTCGCAAGCAGTTGACTGATGTTGAAGGCGGAATCAACGATTTCAAATTCTCACCAAACGAGTCGAAAATTGTTTACTCGAAAGAGGTTAAATTAAGAAAAGATGTACACGACAAGCATCCTGATTTGAAAAAAACCAACGGTAGAGTAATTACTGACGAATTCTATCGCCATTGGGATCATTGGGTAGAAACTTACACTCACCTTTTTGTTGCCGATTTTAATCGCGCAAGCATGCTAAAAGGTGGTAAAGATATTATGGAAGGGGAACATTGGGAAGCTCCTGTACGCCCTTGGGGTGGAATGGAACAGGTAGGCTGGACCGTTGATGGCAAAAATATTGCTTACTCTTCTCGCAAAAAATTTGGCGTAGAATATTCACTTTCTACAAACACCGATATCTATTTCTACAATGTAGAGTCGGGCGAAACCAAAAATATGACCAAGGGCATGATGGGTTACGATCAGAACATCGCATTCTCGCCTGACGGAAAGTACATGGCTTGGGAAAGCATGGAGCGTGATGGTTACGAGGCTGATCAGATTCGTTTGTTCCTATTGGATCTTACTACTGGTGAGAAAAAATACATGACCAAAGGTTTCGATCAGAACGTAGGTCACCTGGCATGGACAAAAGACAGCAAGTCGATTTACTTTATTTCCGACTGGCATGCTACTGATGAAATTTACCGCATGGATATTGCCGACGGAAAGATTCACAAAATCACCGAAGGTGTTCACAATTACCAAACTGTTCATCCGGTTGGCGACAAGTTAATTGCCAAGCGTGTATCGATGAGCAAGCCTGCTGAGTTATATAATGTGGATGCAAAAACGGGTGAAGCTACAGAAATTTCATTTGTAAACAAGCACATTCTTGATCAGTTAACCCTTGCTACTGTTGAAAAACGTTGGGTAAAAACAACCGACAACAAACAAATGTTGGTATGGGTGATTAAACCACCTCATTTCGACGAGAATAAAAAATATCCTGCAATTCTTTACTGTCAGGGTGGCCCTCAGGGAACAGTTTCTCAGTTCTGGAGCTACCGTTGGAATTTCCAAATGATGTCGGCCAATGGCTATGTAGTTGTTGCTCCTAATCGTAGAGGTTTACCAGGTTTCGGACAAGAGTGGAACGAGCAAATTTCTGGTGATTACGGTGGACAAAACATGAAAGATTACCTATCGGCAATCGATAATGTAAAAGCTGAAAAGTATGTTGATGAAAACCGCTTGGGTTGTGTTGGTGCATCATATGGTGGATTCTCAACTTTCTGGCTGGCAGGTCACCACAACAAACGCTTTAAGGCATTTATTGCGCACGATGGAATGTTTAACCTGGAAGCTCAGTATTTGGAAACTGAAGAAATGTGG
>JAOARS010000209.1 GCA_025210415.1 Marinifilum sp.
GAAAGATTCTATTTTTTTTCGTTTATCGTTATGGGACAGGCTATTGAAGCACTAGGGTGCTTTATGGATAACAAACCATTAAAAGCTCGTGCACAATCATCAAAACGATTCTCAAAATCATTAAATATCCTTATGGGGAATAATTATAGAGCGGTAAATAAAGACCATTGGTTGTACGATAAGTTGAGAAATCAACTCACTCATTCCTTTGTTCCGAGTAAATCCTTACTGCTTTGTTCTCGATCCAATCAACCTGAAAATGTTGATCATCTCGATTTTTTAGAGGACAGATTGGTTTTGGTTGCCGAGGATATGTATGAAGATTTAGTGAAAGGATGCGAAAAGCTATTTAAAATGATTGATAAAGGAAAAGTATCTTTAAAGAAAATTGCTGCATCGCCCGAGGAATTGGGTATAAAATAAAACCTGCAGGATTTGCAGGTTTAGTTGAGATATGCTGTGAAATTTACTTGCCCTAGCTCCGAATTTACATGAAAAATAGGTAGAGCTTCAAATTTAAATTGTTCTTTTATACTGATATCTTTTAAAATAGAATCTTCTTTTTTAATTGTACTTTTAGCAAGGTACAATACTTGCGAAGCTTGCTTTCCTGTTTTTGACACCATAGCCTTCTTCATCAACTTATTTTTATCTTTTGGTGTTGTATCCTCTTTAGGAGGAGTTACTACAATTCCAACAGGATGAAATTGACTGATATCAATACTTTCTATAAAATTTAAAAGATTTAAAAATTTGCTATAAGTTAACTGTATTTGCTTTAAAGCTTTAGGGATTTTTTTAGCACTTGATTTTACTTCAACCAAAAACAGATACCACGTCTCATTTTCCAGAACTAAAAAAATGCCATCACAACCACATGCAAACAAAGTATCATTCTAGCTTCTTTTTTCAAAAATCCGATTGATCTTATCAATATTATTAGAGTCAAAATTTAAGAACTTAGGATGAGTAAATGAAAACTCAGTTAAAGTAGCCTTTTTTTGTCTTTCCTGAATCGTAACATTTCCATTTTTCTCTTCAACAAAATTGGTATTAAATACCTGATGTAAATCTGCAATACTAATTTCCATATTAATCTAATAATTCTTCCAGTTGATTTTCAATAATTGCAGAGTCTCTCATAATGGTGTCTACCGATTTTTCAAAAGTATCAAATGGAACTCCTTCTGTTACATTTTGAGTTTTAATCTCAACGCTTCCATCTTTTCTTCTTTCGAAATAGTAGGCTCCCAGTTTTTTAGGATCTAATATTTTATTTTCGTCCAATTCATTTTCTTTGCAGAAATCTTTATACTTGTCTTTTAGTTTAGTTTTAAGATTAAATAGATTGATCGAGTTGTTAATTTGATTTAAGAAATAATCACTATGTGTGGTTACTTGGAAAAATGCACCTTCGTTTACCAATTTGCATAACATATCAGCTACTTTAATTTGCAAACTAGGATGAATGTGTGCTTCAGGTTCTTCAAGTAAAACCGAAAATTCGCTTGGTTTTGCTTTGTTTAGTAGCAAAAACAGGGGAGTCAGTTCTTTTATTGATGAAGCCGCTGCAGTAATTGGAATTCTTTTGTCTTTGAATTCGTAATAAAGTGAACCTTTTTCGTTGATTATTTTACCACCTAATATTACTTCCATCATTGAAATGATTGATTTATCAGGATAGAATTTAGTTGGCGTAGGTTCAAGTAAACGTTCCAAATCTTTTAAAAATTCATTATACATCCCTGCAGAAGTTGTTACATTTTTAGCCGTAGAAAAACTTGCACCTATTAATGCTGCTCTTGAAGGGGGTAGAAATATACTATTTATGTGGTAGAATTTATTAAAAAGGCATTCGGTTATATAGTTTTGAATAATTGAAGAAATAAAAACTTCATTATTTTTTATTGATGATTTTGTAAAATAATGGGTTTGTTTACCCAGTGATATTTTTAAGAAATTGTGTTGAAGTAATACATCAGCTGGTTCATTATTTAAAGAATCATCTCTTGATATTTCAATTTCAAAATCCTTAAAAGCAAGATCAATTTCAACATCAGCTTCAAAAGAGTCATCACCTAATAAGTAAGCAAGAAAATGACTTGAATTGTGGTTGATATTACGATTTAAATCCTTAACTGAAATTGGTAGTTTTATTATGTCTCCAGGTTTTATTTTTTCAAATGAATCTGTAATATCTAATTTCTTTTTTACAAAGTTTAGAATTAACTCATAGGAATCATCTGTAACCAAATTAATAAGATAATAAGTCAAAAAAGCCGAATAACTTTTCCCTAAACTGCTATCTCCGGAAAAAATCATAAATGGTTTGAATTCGAATTCGCTATTGGTTATGGGGCCGAGCTTATTAATCTTAAATTTTACTGACATAGTATAATGATCTAACAGTTTATTTGCACTGTCTAAGTTATATTTTCTCGCAAAACTATCAAAAATATATACACGATGTTTGTATTTTCTTGTTAAACCAATTTTAAAAGAGCTTTTTGTTGTAACTTGCTCACCTTAATTTAAGATACGATGATTAATAAAGTTGTTATTTTGGGAGCTGGTAATCTGGCTACACAATTGGCCATTACACTATATGATGCAGGTGTAGATATTTTGCAGGTTTATAGCAGAACAATGCAATCGGCTTCAATTTTGGCCGATAAGGTCAATTCAACTGCAGTAACAGAAGTAAAAGATCTGGCTCCGAAAGCCGACCTATATGTTTTTGCTTTAAGTGATAAAGCCATACAACCTGTTTTAGATCAAATGTATTTACCAATAGGTGATGTAGTTCATACAGCAGGAAGTATTCCTGCGAATATATTTGAAAATTATGCGAAAGATTACGGAGCATTTTATCCATTGCAGACATTCTCAAAGAATCGAAAGGTCGATTTTTCAAATATTCCCATTTGTATCGAATCCAATAGTTTGGAATTACAAAATGATTTGATGGATCTGGCAGAAAGAATTTCAAATAATATTCACCTGATCAATTCTGAGCAGAGAAAACAATTGCATTTGTCGGCAGTATTTACATGCAATTTTGCCAATCACATGTACAGCATTGGGCAAAAGTTGTTGGCAGAGAAGGATGTGGATTTCGATTTGTTGAAGCCGCTCATCAAGGAAACAGCAGAAAAAGTGCAGGAGCTAGAGCCGTTATCTGCACAAACAGGACCCGCTATCCGATTCGATGAAGAAATCATGACAAAACATGAGAATGAGCTAAAAGATACACCCGATTTTCAAAAATTATATAGATTTGTCAGTGAAAGCATTTTTAAAATGCATAATGAGTAAATAAGTGAATGAGGAGCGAGTAAATGAGTATCCTGATTATCGAGAGAGTGAATGTAGAATGGATTCTTGTTTTATTCATCTATTTACTAAAATCTAATATCTCAAGACTATAAATATGGCTTTTTTTAAGGAAGATTTAATGAAGGTAAAAGCTTTCATTTTTGATGTTGACGGAGTATTGTCAAACGAGTGCATTGTTATTGATTCAAATGGAGAAATGCTTCGCACTGCCAATACCAAGGATGGTTATGCCATTCAATATGCAATTAAAAAAGGATATCCGGTTGCAATTATTACAGGAGGAGTTTCGGATGCTGTGGAGAAAAGATACAGAGGATTAGGAGTTAAGGATATTTATATGGCTTCGAAAAATAAGATTAAAGATTTTGAGGATTTTATTTCGAAGCACAATTTAAATCCCGATCATATCATGTATATGGGGGACGATTTGCCAGATTTTGAAGTGATGAAAAGAATAGGAGTTCCTACCTGTCCTGCCAATGCAGTAGAACAGATTAAAGCCATATCAAACTACATTTCAGATAAAGATGGAGGATATGGATGTGCACGTGATGTAATAGAACAGGTTCTGAGAGCACATGCAAACTGGTACGAATCTGATACAAATATTCAAAGCATCTAAAATCAGACAAAATGAATAAATATCTGAAGTTAATTCGTCTTCCTAACTTACTAATTATTGCTTTGGTGCAATATGTAATGCGATATTTTATTATACAACCTATTTTGGGAATAAACAGAATAAAGCTTCAGTTATCTGATATTGATTTTGCTATGCTCGTTCTGGCTACAATATTTATGGCCGCAGCCGGTTACATTATCAACGATTATTTCGATACAAAAGCCGATCGATTTAATAAAAAAGATGTAATAGTGGGCAGAAAAATAACGCGACGCATTGCATTGGCAATGCATCAGGTATTTACAGCAATTTCCATTTTACTTGGCGGATATATATCATATAAAGTAGGACACTGGCAGTTTGTTTTCATCTTTTTCATGGCTGGAGGTTTGCTCTGGTTTTATTCAACATCATATAAGTATTATTTTCTGTTAGGTAGTTTTTTAATGGCGATGGTAGTAGCGGTTGTGCCTTTGTTGGTAGTGATTTACGAAATTCCACCATTGAATAAAACTTATGCTGATGTTTTACTGGCATCGAAAACAAATTTCAATTATTTATTGTATTGGGTTGGAGCATTTTCATTTTTCGCATTCTTTGGAGTTTTAATAGGTCAGTTCATAAGAGATATTCTTTCCCTAAAGGGAGATAGAGAAATTCAAAGACAAAGTTTACCAGTTGTAATTGGCCTGAAATGGACGAAAGTGATAATTGTAATGTTGATATTATTTTTATCTGCTTCGGTTTTTGGAGTTTGGTATCAATTCCTGAATGCTCCGATGGATAAAATTACACCTTGGTATTTTTCCATTTTAATTATACTGCCACTATTGTTATTGGCATATCAGGTGATAAAATTTAAAGAAGGAAATTTATTAAAGTTTGGAAAGTTTTTGTTGCGATTCTCTATACTCACAGGTATATCATATGCCTTTGTAGTAAATTACCTGGTTGGGAAATTATAATTCATAATTAGAAAAAAACATGTTGAATAATCTGAAAGATTATCATTTAATACTTGCTTCTCAGTCTCCTCGTCGGCATCAAATGATGAAGGAATTGGGATTAGAATTTGAGATAAAAACGAAAGAAGTTGAGGAAGTTTATCCTGATGGATTAAGTCCCAAAGAAATACCAGCATATTTGGCCGAGCTTAAAGCTTTGGCTTTCGAATCTGATTTGAAAAATAATGAATTGGTAATAACAGCTGATACCATTGTTTGTGTGGATGACTGGATTCTGGGAAAACCAAAAGATAGAGAAGATGCATTTAAAATGCTAAGTGCTTTATCTGGGAAATCGCATCAGGTAATAAGTGGAGTTTGCCTTAAAAGTAAGGAGAAAAAAGTGAGTTTTGCTACAACAACAAATGTTCACTTTAAAAAATTATCGACAGAGGAAATTGATTATTATATCGATAACTATAAGCCATTTGATAAAGCTGGTGCTTATGGTATTCAGGAATGGATTGGATTTATTGGCATTAATGGGATAGAAGGATCTTATTTTAATGTTGTAGGATTACCGATTCAAAAATTGTACGAAGAACTATCAAAATTTTAACTGAATCACTCATAATTTATAATTAAACACAACCATAAACGATGATTAGAAAAATTAGTATGCTTTTAGTGGCGGTGTTGCTGCTGATAGGATCAAATGTGAAGGCAGAAGAAGGAATGTGGATTCCTATGCTATTAAAGAAGTACAATATTGAAGATATGCAGAAAGCAGGATTTAAATTGACTGCTGATGATATTTATAATGTCAATCAGGCATGTTTGAAAGATGCTGTTGTTGGCTTAGGAAGAGAGGGGAGGCCATTTCGTCATTTCTGTACCGGAGAATTGGTTTCTGATGAAGGATTGATGATTACAAATCATCATTGCGGATATGGAGCAATTCAATCACACTCAACTCTTGAACATGACTATTTAAAAGATGGTTTCTGGGCAATGAGCCGCGAGGAAGAGTTGGCAAATGAAGGCATTACTGCTTCTTTTTTGATCCGTATGGAAGATGTAACAGAAAAAGTTTTAAAGGGAATTACATTTGAAACATCTGAAAAAGAGCGTTTAAAGTTAATTGGTAAGCGAATTGCCGAAATTCAGAAAAAAGCTGAAGAAGGAACTCACTATAGAGCAAGTGTTAAGCCATACTTTGATGGAAACCAATATTTTATGTCTGTTTACGAGATTTTTAAAGATGTACGTTTGGTAGGAGCACCTCCTTCGGCAATCGGCAAATTTGGTGGTGATACTGACAACTGGATGTGGCCACGACATACTGGTGATTTCTCAATGTTTAGAATTTATGCAGGAAAAGACAATAAACCAGCTTCATATTCTAAAGATAATGTGCCGTTGAAGCCAAAGCAATCATTCAAAATTTCATTGAAAGGTGTAAATCAGGATGATTTTACAATGGTTTTTGGTTATCCGGGAACAACAACTGAGTATCTTACCTCATATGCATTAGAATTAATGACTAAAACTGATAATCCTCACAAGATTAAGATCAGAACCAAGAAATTGGATTTAATGAGAGCTGATATGGATGCCTCACCTCTTGTGAGAATTCAATACTCAGCTAAGTATGCCAGTGTGGCAAACTCATGGAAAAGATGGCAAGGTGAGATTAAAGGTTTAAAAAGATTAGATGCTATTGCAAAGAAACAGGAATTAGAGAATAAATTTGAAGAGTGGGCTAACTCGAATCCTGAATTAAAGAAAAAATATGCAGGCATTTTAACAAAAATGAAAGGCTTGTATACCGAAATTACTCCTGTTAGCCTGGCTCGCAATTATGCAATGGAAGCAGGTATGCGTGGGGCTGAGCTTACAGATTTTGCTTACATGTTTAATAAGCTTGTAAAACTTAAAAAAGGAGAAGAGAAGAAAGTTGAAGGTTTGGTTAAAAGTTTAAAGAGAAGTTCTGAAAAATTCTTCAAAAACTTTAATGCATCAACCGATCAAAAACTTTTGGCAGCAACATTGCAAATGTATAGCGATAACCTGAAAGATAAATATTTGCCAGAGGAAATTAAGAGCATAAGAGCAAAATACAAAGGAGATTTCGAATCTTATGCAGCAAAATCTATGAGTAAAACAGTTTTTGCAAACAAAGAGAAACTTTCTCAGATATTGAACAGCTATAAAATTTCGATGAGTAAAAAATTAGCTAAAGATCCTATTTTCAAATTGGCTTATAGCATTAATTTCTTCTACGATTCGGAAATTGCTCCTGTTTATGGGAAAATATATTCGAAAACAACAAAATTGCAACGTACCTATATGGCTGGTTTAATGGAAATGCAAAAAGATAAGGTTTTCTATCCTGATGCCAATTCTACCTTTAGGGTACACTATGGAAAAGTTGCAGGATATAAAGCAAAAGATGCCGTAAATTACGATCATTATACAACATTGGAGGGTATTATTGAGAAAGACAATCCGGAAATTTTTGATTATGATGTTCCGCAAAAATTAAGAGATTTATATGCTGCCAAGAATTTTGGTGATTATGCCAATGCCAATGGAGAGATGCCTGTTTGTTTTGCAGCAACTAACCATACTACAGGTGGAAATTCAGGAAGTCCGGTATTGAATGCGAACGGAGAGTTGATTGGTTTAAATTTCGACCGTGCATGGGAAGGTGTGATGTCTGACTTGATGTACGATCCGGAGATTTGTAGAAACGTTTCTCTTGATATTAGATATGTTCTTTTTATTGTAGATAAGTTTGCAGGTGCAGGTTATTTGCTGGATGAAATGAATATTGTAAAATAAAGAAATAATCTCTTTGTGAAATGAATAGAAAAAGGAATTACCGATGTCGGTAATTCCTTTTTTTTAATTGATAATTAGGGTCTGCTGTTTTTATATAGTTATACCTGCAACTTGTTGATAACTAAGTTTAAATGTTGATAAAATGGTTCATCCGGGTTAGCTTAAATGCATGGTTTTGATTAAATTAAAGTCAAAACCCTTGCAGTTATGA
>JAOARS010000210.1 GCA_025210415.1 Marinifilum sp.
AATTAAAGCAAGCAGTAGGAATTGCTATGCATTAAGTTGATTTTCAATCTCAGAATAGCTTTTCTTCGACCTGATAAAGTAATCGAAAATGATACTATTGCGGTAAATTTCTTTGTGATGATTTGTGATAACAAGAGGAAGCAGTTCTTTGCGCTTTTTACGAAACTTACCAATCATGGTATAGAAAGACATGTGTGCTTTAAAAACAGCTGCAAAGTTGGCAAATTCGCCACCAAGCAAGAACTTAAAGGCTGCAACTCCATCTAATATCATTCTAAAAAAGAATGTTGAAATAAGTGTATTAGAAGATAAGTTTTTATAAAGCATCAACAGGTTGTTACGAAAATTAAGGAACAATTTTCTCGAACTGTGATTGGGAAGTGTTGCCCCACCAACGTGATAAACCGTAGAATTGGTGTCGCAAATAATTCTGTGTCCCTGGTTTTTAATTCGCCAGCACAGATCGATTTCTTCCATGTGAGCAAAGAAATCTCCATCTAATCCACCTGTGTTTTTGTAAATCTCCGATCTGATAAACATGGCAGCACCACTGGCCCACAGTACATCAATGTTTGTATCGTATTGTCCTTTGTCTTCCTCAATAACATCAAGAATTCTACCTCGGCAAAAAGGATACCCCAGGTAGTCGATAAACCCCCCGGCAGCACCGGCATATTCAAAATCCGTTTTGCTATTGTAAGCTTTTATTTTTGGTTGAGCGGCAGCAATATCAGCATTGCTTTCGAATTGCTGGTAAATGGAATCTAACCAGTTTTCGGTCACCTCAACATCCGAGTTCAACAAAACAAAGTATTCATGATCGAGCTGAGCCAAGGCCCTGTTGTATCCTTCGGCAAAGCCATAATTTATATCGAGCTTAATTGTTCTGATATCAGGATATTTTTGATCAAGAAAAGCAATGGAATTGTCGGTTGAGGCATTGTCGGCCACAATTACTTCTGCCCATTCTCTTTTAGAGTGGTTCACCACTGATGGTAAAAATTTTTCTAATAATTCTTTACCATTCCAGTTTAGTATTACAATTCCAATTTTATTCATTTCTTCTTTTAAAAAAAATATCTACAAGTCAGTAACTTCTAATGTAATTATTGACAACCGACAACCGACAACCGACAACCGACAACCGACAACCAATAATTCCTCCCTATCTACTGTTTTTTGTGTTTCCAGCGCTTGTGCGACCACAACCAATAAGCAGGATTTTTGCTAATGTATTCTTCTAAAACCCGCGTGTGTTTCTCACTAATATCAAATTCTTTAGTTTCTTATGGATTGTCGAAAACAGGAATGAAAACAACCTCGTAATAACCACGCTTTATCTTTTGCATATTACAGAACACTACAGCTTGATTTAGCTTTTTTGCAATACGTTCGGTTCCTTGCAAAATGGGTGTATCCTGATTTAGAAATTTGGTCCAGTAATGAATACTTCTCTTGTTTGGTGTTTGATCGCCAAGAAAAACAGTTATGGTAAATTCTTTTTTGTTTCGATATCCCAACATGGTGCGCAAAGTATCATCTTTCGGAAGTGTTTTTGCACCAAATCGTTCCCTTAATTCGATGTATAAATTATCAAAAACTTTATTGTGCAGAGGTTTGTAAATAGGCAATAGGTTTACATCTTTCCATGCAGGAAAAGAAGTCATCCACTCCCAGTTTCCATAGTGTCCTAAAATTGCGATAACACTTTTCCCGGATTGTTTGTACTGATCGAAGAAATCAGGTTTTAAAAATTGGCATCGTTTTTTTATTTCTTTTTCACCAATGGTCCAAAGCTTAATGGTTTCAATAAAGCTATCGCAAAAATGAGAGAAGAACTCTTTTCCTATTTTTCGAATCTCCTTTTCGGATTTATCGGGAAAGGCATTCTTTAAATTGGTGTGAACAACCTGTTTTCGGTAACCTGCAACATGGTATACCAAAAAGAAAATGATATCAGAAAAAATATAAAGTACTCGCAAGGGCAAATAACTTATCAATTTTAAAAAGCCGTATGCGATATAAGAAAAAAATTTAGTCATGTTTTATGAAATCAAAAAAAGAGAATTATTTAAGCATGTACTTTTGAACTACCGATTTAAATTCCTCCTGAACCAATCCGTTCGATGCAATGATTTCTTTGCCAAAAATATAATCATCACCTCCTTTAAAATCGCAAACCGCTCCGCCAGCTTGTTTCACAAGGAAAGAACCAGCTGCAACATCCCAGGCCTGAAGGCTGTATTCGTAGAATGCTTCGAATCTACCGCATGCAACATAGGCCAAATCGGTAGCAGCAGAACCAGGGCGGCGCACGCCGTGAGAGTTAATAATGAAATACTCCAATGTTGCCATAAAGTTCTTTAGTAAATCGTAATCGTAGTAAGGAAATCCGGTAGCAATTAATGAAGCATCAACAGTTTTTGCTTTAGAAACGTGAATTGTATTGCCATTTAAAAAAGCTCCATTGGCACCTTTCCATGAATAAAAACATTCATTAAGGCTAATTTCATAAACCACACCCAGAACAATTTCATCACTTTCCTGCAAGGCAATGCTTACAGCAAATGGCGAAAACCCATGAATGTAATTGGTGGTTCCGTCAAGCGGATCGATGATCCAATTGTAACGATCGGCACGGTATGTTTCTGTTCCTTCCTCTGCAATAAAGCCAGCTTCGGGAAGAATTTTCTTTAGTTCGCTAACAATTAACTCTTCAGCTGTTTTGTCAACGTAAGTAACAAAATCGTGCATGCCTTTGGTTTCAACAACATCAGCTTTAATTTTACTTTGTTGTTCTTTAATAAAAGCACCAGCTTTTTTAGCAATTTCGTTGGTTTTAAAACACAAATCTTCCAATAGGTTCATGACAAGTGCGATTGGTAATTATTTAAAATTGATAATTTACTTCAAAACTAATATCAATTATCTAGATATTCGAATTGAGGCTTAAAATCTTTATAGCAGAAAATATTAAAGTGCCTAAAGTACTTAAAGTTGATATTACTACATGCTTTACATTTTAAAGAAGTGTTTTTACAACTTTAGACACTTTTAACTTTAAGTACTTTTAATTCTTGATAATCGGTCTAAAACTGAACTCTGCTTCATTTACCAATTCAGCATCAAGATTCCCTTTCTCGTTAATCTTTAAAAGCTGAGCCTTTGCCAACTGATTGCTTAGGTTTTGATTGTAAGGAATTTCAACTTTAATGTAGTTTTCGGTAAATCCATACATTTTACCATTGTCATTAAATCCTTCAAACAATACTTCAAGTTTCTCATTTAGGTGTTCCTGATAAAAAGCTCTTAGTTTTTTTTCAGACAGGATTTGGAACATTTTAGCACGTCGTTTTCTTTCTTCAACAGGAACCGATTCCTTAATTTCCAGAGCTTTTGTTCCTTGTCGTTCCGAGTATGGAAACACATGAAGCTGGCTAATAGGCAATTCGTTAATGAATTTGTAAGCATCATTAAAATCTTCTTCACTCTCTCCGCGACTACCTGCAATTACATCAACACCAATAAAAGCATCAGGAAGCAAAGATTTGATTTTTTCGATTCGTTGAGCGAACAATTCTCTGTCGTATCTTCTTTTCATCAATTTCAGAACCTTGTTCGATCCTGCTTGCAGCGGAATATGAAAATGATTCACAAATTTCTTCGAGCTGGCAACAAAATCGATGATCTCATTACTCAACAAATTAGGTTCTATCGATGAAATTCTGAATCGTTCAATTCCTTCCACTTTTTCCAATTCTTTAATCAAATCTAAAAAAGTTTCGTTGGTACTTTTCCCAAAATCACCAATGTTAACACCTGTAAGTATGATTTCTTTTGCCCCCTCGGCAGCAACTTTTTCGGCTTGTTTTACCGTGTCGGCAATGCTGTTATTTCTGCTTCTTCCTCTGGCAAATGGAATGGTACAGTAGGTGCAAAAGTAATTGCAACCATCCTGAATTTTTAGGAAACAACGGGTTCTGTCGCCCATCGAGTATGATGAATGAAAATCTTTAATAGATTCAAGTTCGCAGGGATGTAATTCGCCAGTTCCTTTTTTTTCAAGGTGATCGATATACTTGTGGATATTGAATTTCTCGTTGGCACCTAAAACCAAATCAACACCTGGAATTTTAAGAATTTCTTTTGGTTTTAACTGTGCATAACAACCAATAACAGCAACAAAAGCATTCGGATTGGTCTTAATTATTTTTTTAATGGCTTGTCGGCACTTTTTATCGGCCTGATCGGTTACCGAACAAGTATTAATTACGTATATATCAGCTTTTTCAGTCATTTTCACCATTTCGAACCCCATTTCTTTAAATGATCGTCCGATGGTTGAAGTTTCTGAAAAGTTCAATTTGCACCCCAATGTATAAAATGCAACTGTTTTACCCTGCAACATATTCTTTCCCTCTGCTGATTATATCATTTAAACTTTTAAATGATAATCGGTATTAATCAAATTATGAGATAAAAAAAGAACCGAATCAATTTCAATTGAATCAGTTCTAATTTATACAAATTAATTAGTTTGCAAATTTATAAAAAGAATTAGCTTTTAAAGCCTATTTCTAACTAATTAGGAGTTTGTTCGACTTGTATTCTTTGTAAAGCTGATGTACAATACCATCGGAAACCCCAATCTTAGGTACATGAATTCTTTCTGCTTTTGCCCATTCCATAACACTTAGGAAAATTGTGGCAGCAGGAATAATTACATCAGCCCTGTCAGGATTCATGTTGTAATTAATCATCAATTCTTCGTGTGTGTATTGTTTTAAATCGTAATAGATATTTTTTAGCTCCCTGTAGCTAATATGTTTTTCTTTTCTGGGTATAGCAAGCTTAACCAATCGGTTGATATTTCCTCCGGAACCAATAATCTCAATGTTTTCGCAATTGGGGCAAATGTCCAGTAAACATTCTTTAATTCGAATAAATTCACCTTTGGGAACACAATCTTTTAAAATTTTAATTGTACCAACATTAAAAGAAGCTGAGAAAGTGCAAATGCCTTTCGAGAAGAGTGTAATTTCGGTACTGCCACCACCAACATCCACGTACAAATAGTCTTTATCAGGTTCTAAAGTATCGGCAATTTTATTATCGAAAATGATGCTGGCTTCTTCTTTACCGTCAATAATATCTATTTTAATGTTCGATTCTTCTTCAATTCTCTGTATAATTTCCGGTCCATTGGCAGCTTCGCGCATTGCCGAAGTTGCACAGGCCCGGTAGTTTACAATTTCATGAACCTCCATTAAATGTCTGAAAGCTTTCATCGATTTAATCAGTTTTTCGCCTTTTGCAGGAGAAATAAATTTATCGATGAAAGTATCGGTTCCCAATCGAATGGGCACCCTGATTAATGATGATTTTTTAAAGTGCGTATTCCCGCCTTCCTCAAATACGTTCATAAACAACAATCGGATGGCATTTGATCCGATATCTATGGCAGCAAACTTCATAATTTTCATACGCGGTGGATTTGATTAAAATTTTGGTATCAAGCTTCGATTCAATTTTAGCTTTCTCTAAATCAATTTAAAGCAAATTTAGGAGTATTGCAACACTTCAATTTTAAAGCAAGTTACTTGCCAATTCGGCCAAATGGCTTCTTTCTCCTTTTAGCAGGTTCACATGGGCAAAAATATCTTGTCCTTTCATTCTGTCCGATAAATATGCCAATCCGTTCGATTTTTTATCAAGATACGGAGAATCAATTTGTTCAATATCCCCGGTGAAAATCATTTTTGTTCCTTCGCCAGCCCTGGTAATAATGGTTTTTATTTCATGAGGTGTAAGGTTTTGCGCTTCGTCTACAATAAAATATGTATTAGACAAGCTTCTTCCACGTATGTATGCCAATGGAGTAATCTGAAGTTTTTCTTCCTTCAAAAGTTCATCAATTTTTAAATACTCTTTGCTGTGAATATTAAACTTGTGCTTAATTACACTCAAATTGTCAAACAATGGTTGCATGTAAGGGCCAATTTTTTCTTTTGCATCGCCAGGCAGGTATCCTAAATCTTTATTAGCCAACGCAACAATTGGCCTTGCCAAAAATATCTGATCGTACATGTCATTCTGCGCAAGTGCCGAAGCCAATGCCAGAAGCGTTTTTCCTGTTCCTGCTTTTCCTGTTAATGCCACCAGCGATATTTTCGGATCTAATAAAGCATTCATCGAGAATGTTTGCTCGGCATTTCTTGGATAAATACCATAAGCATTTGGTTTTTCGACCCTGGTTATTAGCCTTTCTACCGGATCGTAATGTGCCAATGCGCTCGACGAATTTCCTTTCAAAATAAAATACTCATGCCCTGATTTTACCAAATCTACACCAAAATCTTCTTCGGGAATGCCTCCATTGCTTTTGTACAAGGAAGATATTTTTGTGTCATCGAAATTTTCAAGCGTAGTTATGCCAAGATTCATTACATCATCTAAATCCTGCACTTGATCGTTTTTGTAATCTTCAGCAAGAATACCAAGCGATTTTGCTTTCATTCTCAGGTTAATATCCTTGGTAACCAGAATTACTTTTTTTCGCTTGTATTGTTTAAAAATATGTTCGGCAATAGCTAAAATTCTATGATCAGGAATATTTTCATGGAAAGAAGCTTTCATGGTTGGAGAAAATTCTTTGCCTGTTTCTATGAATAAATTTCCTAAATTTTTACCAAGGTTTGCACCATCTTTAAAAAGGTTGTCACCTGATATTCTATCTAACTCTCGTGTGAATTCTCTTGCGTGAAAATTGATTTGATCGTTTCCTTTTTTAAATTTATCCAACTCTTCGAGCACGGTAATGGGAATTACAACATCGTTTTCTTCAAAATTATAAATTGAATTAAAGTCGTGAAGGATAACATTTGTATCCAAAACGAAAATCTTTTTGAGTTTTGCCATATTGGGAAATTCTTAGAGGTTTATTACGACATATGTTTGTCGAGTTTTTATTGTTTTCTAAAAGTTGTTAGCATTTGAATTGATTAGACTTTTGCTTTCTGATTATAAATCAATAAATAAGGTGTTCTGCTTTTAAAAAATTCAAATGGTGCAGCTTTTAATAGTTTTAATTTAGCAAAAAATATAGGAAAATTAGCCCGTGAAATATTTTTTTAAGATTTTTTATTCTTCATTTGCAATGAATTTAAAATCAGTAAAGGTTTTTAAGATGACTTATCAGGAAACACTCGATTATATGTTTACTCAGCTTCCTATGTATCAGCGTACCGGGAAGGCTGCTTATAAAGCTAATTTAGATACGACTTTAGCTTTAGATGATTATTTTAATCATCCGCATGCAAAATTTAAAACCATTCATGTTGCAGGAACAAATGGAAAAGGGTCAGTTTCTCACTCTTTAGCAGCAGTATTACAAAAATCAGGTTTAAAAGTTGGTTTGTATACTTCGCCGCACTTGCGTGATTTTAGGGAAAGAGTAAAAATTAACGGACAGATGATTACCGAATTGGCTGTAGTTGATTTTATTGCAAAGCATAAGGCAAAGTTTGAAGAGTTAAAACCGTCCTTTTTCGAAATGACAGTTGCTTTGGCATTCGAGTATTTTGCGATTGAACAAGTAGATATTGCTGTTATCGAAGTAGGTTTAGGTGGTCGGTTGGATTCTACCAATATCATAACACCTTTACTTTCTGTAATAACTAATATTAGTAAAGACCATACCAATTTGTTGGGCAATAACATTATTGATATTGCCAAAGAAAAAGCTGGCATCATAAAGGCAGGAGTTCCGGTAGTGGTAGGAGAGAAACAAGAGTGTGTTGCAGATGTGTTTGCAGAAATTGCCCGAGAAAAAGGAGCGGATATTTGCTTTGCCGAGAATGTTTACGATTTAAGTAAGGCAGAAGTTAATGCAGGAATGCAGAAGCTAAGTTTTGTATCGAAAAACAATGGTAAAGAGTTTTTGATGGAATGTGATTTGTTGGGAAAATATCAGCAAAAGAATATCAGAACTGCTATGTGTGCTTTGGATGTTTTGCGAAGAATGGGACTTGGTATTTCCGATGCTAACATCAGAAATGGATTTTCTGAAATTGTGAAAGAGACAGGATTGTTAGGCCGCTGGCAAGTTCTTCAAAAAGACCCAAGAGTTATTTGTGATACAGGTCATAATGCTGCCGGTATTAGAGAAATAATTGAGCAAATTGGAATGACTGATTACAGAAAGTTGAATATTGTATTTGGTTTGGTTGATGATAAAAATACCGATGAGGTTTTAAGTTTAATGCCAAAAGATGCAAATTATTATTTTACACGTGCAAGTATTCCAAGAGCTTTGAATGAGAATATACTTTTGGAACTTGCAAAAGCATATGGTTTACAGGGTAAAACCTATCCATCGGTAGGTAAAGCAGTGGATGCTGCAAAAGTAGAATCGGGAAAAGAGGATTTAATTTTTATAGGTGGAAGTACTTTTGTTGTGGCCGAAGTAGTTTAGACAAAAAATTATTGCATCGTAAAATTTTCTGTTTATATTTGCACCCTCAGAGGGCGATTAGCTCAGTTGGTTCAGAGCACTTGGTTTACACCCAAGGGGTCATAGGTTCGAATCCTATATCGCCCACACATATAGTTGTTTAGATTTAAGATCTTGCAGTTTATTCCCAGCACCAAAAAAATCAAAATTTTAATTGTACGTAAAAAATCAATAAAGAAATTTTTCTTTAATTAAAAACTTCTTTATTTTTGTCTTGTTTTTGGTATAAGAAATTTACTATGGTTCAATATTCTAAAAAAATTCAGGCAGTTCCGGAACCAACTATCCGACGTATGCCTGCTTATCTGGCTTTTGCTGAAGGTTTGTTGCGTAAAGGTCAGCAATTTGTATCTTCCACTCAAATTGCAAATTACATGAACATAGATCCTACTCAGGTAACAAAGGATTTATCTTACACCACAATTGTAGGAAAAACCAGGGTTGGCTACGAGGTAAAAGCTATTGTTGATGTATTATCTGATTTTCTTGGTTTTTCGGTAATGGATAATGCATTTTTAGTAGGTGCCGGGTCGTTAGGATCTGCTTTGTTACATGATAGTGGATTAAATCATTTTGGATTAAATATCGAGGCTGCTTTCGATGTAAATCCATCAACCATAGGGCGAAAGATAAACGATGTTGAAGTTTTTCACATCGATCAATTTAGAGACCTGGCTCAGGAATTAAATGTAATTATGGGAATTATAACTGTTCCTGCCGAAAATGCACAAACAGTTGCCGATTTAATGGTTGCTTGGGGGATAAAGGCAATTTGGAATTTTACTCCTGCAAGAATTAAGGTACCCGATGATATCATTGTTCAGAATACAACCTTGTATTCAAACCTTGCAATTATTTTTAATAAGCTGCATCACGATAGAAAGGAAGAATAAGAAGTTTACAGATACTAAAAAAGGGTTTTGAATATTTTCAAAACCCTTTTTTATTTATTTGATGTCAAATTTCTTTTTAGGCCTCTTCGAGAATACGATAAGCACGATCTAAAATTGTAGTATCATCGAGTTCAACAATTCCTCCGTTAGGGCCTTGTTCAACATGAATTCCAGTACTTTTACCTTCATCAAAATTTGTTCCACCAAAATAATTTCTAACAGTTTCAACATTTAGTTGTAAATCTTCTGCAATCCTTTGCATGCTGCCATCTGGCAAACGATCCTTAATTTGTCTTAGCTCATTAAATGTGATTGTCTTAGTCATATGCTGTAATATTTATTAAGGGTTAGAAATAAATTTGCCCTTTAAATTTAATGAAAGAATTTCTTAATTTAAAATTATTAGAACGTTAATTCTTATAAGCATACTTAAAAAGTAAGTGTAAAGCTGGTTCTTTCATCGGGAACAGAATGAGCCGTTATGGTACCACCATGCAGACGTAATATTTGTTTAGAAAGGCTTAAACCAATTCCTGAACCTTTTGGTTTTGTTGTAAAAAACGGAATAAACACCTTGTCTAAAACTTCTTTAATAATACCCTGGCCATTATCGTTTACCTGAATTGAAATTCGGCCTCGTTTATTCATGTAAGCTCTCAATTCAATTTTTGGATTTTTGGTATGCTCAACTGCATGAATCGAATTTTTAATCAGGTTGATCAATACTTGCTCGATTAGTTGTTCATCGGCTGAAAGTTCAATGGACTCCGGATTAATACTGATTTCGCATTCAATTCCATTTCGTCTAATTTCTTCTTCCATTAATCGATGTATGTTATCGAATAATTTTTGTACCTGAAAAATGCTAAAATTTGGTTTAGGAATTTTTGTAAGATTTCGATATGTATCAACAAAATGAAGTAGTCCGGAGCTTCTTTTGTGAATGGTTTCAAGAGCCATTTTTACCTCGTTAAGAGTTTCAAGGTCTTGCTCTTCAAATCGATTCGTATTGTTTTCTCCAAAATCATCGAGAATTGTAGTAAGTGTTGTAGATAAAGATGAGATAGGAGTAATCGAGTTCATGATTTCATGTGTTAACACACGAATTAATTTTTGCCATGATTCAATTTCCTGTTCTTCCAATTCATACTGAATGTTCTTTATTGAAACCAGTATAACCTGACGGTTATTGATTTTAAATTCGGTTGCATAAACGGACAATTGAAGTATGTCATCGTTATCATTTACTTTTATTAAGGTATTTTCTCCGTGCTTTAAACTCAATAAAGAATTTACCAAATCAGGACTAAATGCTTTTAAGTCCTGAATCATTTTAAGATTACTGATTTGAAATAATTTTTTGGAAGCATTGTTAATCATTTCAACTTTACCATCGCGATGAAATGCGATTAAACTGATGCCAATGTGTTGGATAACGGTTTGTAAATAAAAGTAATGCTCTTCTTTTTCGGCCCTTATTTTTTGAAAATCAGTAATTACTGCATTAAATGATTCCTGCAGTTTATCAAAGGAGCTGCCTAATCCTTGTACCTGGAAATTTCTTGTAAAGTCAGAATATCTAATAGATTCGAGAAAGTTCTTAAGCAAACGGTTTGTTTTTTCAACATACCTGATAATTTCATAAATCTGATAAACAATGGCAATAAAAGTTAAACTCGCCGTAAAGTATAAGCTTTTTTTAGCGACTAAGTAGAATAACAGGAAAATCGTTGCAGACAGAACGATAATCCTGATAATAAAATTAATTCGGAAGCTTTTATAAACCATATTTTTCGAGTCTTCGGTATAGAGAGGTTCTTGTCAATCCAAGTTCACCTGCTGCTTTAGATATGTTGCCTTTATTTGTTTTCAAAACCTTTTGAATGATATTTTTCTCAACTTCTTCAAGGTTGTAGGAATCAAACTCAACATCGTCCTGTTGGCTTCTTTCCATGCTGATCTGAAAATCCGATGGTTCCAGATTTTTGTCATCGGCCATAATAACAGCACGTTCCATTTGGTGTTGAAGCTCTCGAACATTTCCTGGCCAACCATAATCGTATAATTTATTAATACAAGCTTTCGATAAAGGATTTATTCTTTTCTTGTATTTTTTTGAATAGATTTCAAGGAAATGATCTGCCAATAAAGGAATATCTTCATATCTTTCTCGAAGTGGAGGAAGGTCTATTTCTACGGTATTAATTCGGTACAATAAATCCTGACGGTATTTCTCTTCTGATGCCATTTGTTTTAGAGGCATATTTGTAGCACATATCAAGCGAATGTCAATTGGAATAGCTTTGTTCGATCCAACTCTGATTACCTCTCTTCTTTCCAAAACGGTTAAAAGCTTGGCTTGCATTGGCAAACTTAAATTTCCAATTTCATCAAGAAACAAGGTTCCTCCCGATGCAATTTCGAATCTTCCCGGCCTATCTGTTCGGGCATCGGTAAATGCTCCTTTAACATGTCCAAACAATTCACTTTCAAACAAATTTTCGTTAATAGAACCAAGGTCAACGCTAACAAAAACTTCATCTTTTCTACTTGAATTGCGATGAAGAGCTCTGGCTACCAGTTCTTTCCCAGTTCCATTTTCTCCTAAAATCAATACATTGGCATCGGTTTTTGAGACTTTGGTAATGGTTTGAAACACCTGCTGCATTTCAGGTGATGTACCAATGAAATCGTTAAATGGTTGATCGAGAACAGCGTTTAGTTCTTTTTGTTTGGTTTTTAGTTCACTAACCTCTTCTTTCGATTTGCGAAGTTTAATGGCAGATGAAATGGTAGCCAATAACTTTTCATTTTGCCATGGTTTAAGAATAAAATCTGTAGCCCCGGCTTTAATTGCCTTAACCGATTTTTCAATATCGCCATAAGCTGTAATAAATAAGACTACGGCTCTGGCATCAATTTCAAGTATTTTGTTTAACCAATGATATCCTTCCTGTCCACTAATGGCATCTTTGGTAAAGTTCATGTCTAAAAGAATCACATCGTACTCTTCCTGCTTCATAAGTTTAGGTATCATTTCAGGGTCAGATTCCGTATGTATTAATTCTACATGTTGCTTTAGTAGTAGTTTAAGAGAAAACAATATATCTTCATTGTCATCAATGGCCAGTATTTTTCCGCTTTTTTGCGTTGTCATAATATTTTAATATTTGTAGGTTCGGTTTATTTTGTTTAAATCTGGACTCAAGTTATTACTAAAATTTCAGAAATAAAAAAATGATGTACGTAATCGAACACTTTGTGTCTTAAATCCGTTCATCGTTTTAACACATTTTTAGCTGTTTAGATGTTTAAGTTGTTGTTGTTCAGATTTAAATTGCATTTGGCATGAAAGTAGATAATGATTGGTTGTGTTTGAAAAAGGTATATAACAAGTCAAAAAAATATGGATAGAATTATTGAGAAGAAGCCATGGTATCTTCAAAAGAAAAATTGGTACCTGGCTGCTGGCGTAATTGCCATAGTTATTCTCTACACAGCATTTTTAGAAACATCAGGCTTAAGTTACAGGGTAGATGAAGAAACACTTTCGATTGCCGATGTAAAAAACGATTATTTTCAGGAATACATTGCCAGAACCGGAACAGTTAATCCAATAACAACAGTTTATTTGGATGCTATTGAAGGTGGGCGGGTAGAAGAAATTTTGCTGGAAGAAGGTAGTATGGTTAAAAAAGGCGATATTATTCTTCGATTGAGTAATTCTGAATTGAATTTGCAGATTTTGAATTCGGAAGCAGCTTTTACCGAACAGGTAAATCGGTTGCGCGATACCCGTTTGAGTATGGAGCAAGATCGTTTAAATATTAAACGCAATTTGCTTGATGTTGATTTAAATTTAACAAAGAGTAAGAGAGAATATATTCGCAATAAGACTTTTTTTGAGAAAGATTTGATTGCAAAAGAAGAGTTTGAAGCTTCTCGTGATGATTATTTCTATCACAAAAAGGTAAGAGCTTTGTTATTGGAGCGTCAAAAAACAGATTCCCTTTCAAGAACCATTCAAATTGAAAGATTAGAAGCCAATTTGAGTAAAATGGAAGATAATCTGGATTTGGTAAGAGAAAAGCTACAAAATTTGAATGTAAAGGCACCTGTTAACGGGCAGTTAGGGGCTTTGAATGCTGAACTAGGAGAATCAAAATCTAAAGGACAACGGCTTGGGCAAGTTAATGTTCTGGATAATTACAAAATTAATGCAATGGTTGATGAACTTTACATTGCAAGATTAAATAAGGGATTAAATGCAAGTTTTAAATTCAATGGTAAAACATATCAATTGATAATTTCGAAGGTTTATCCCGAGGTTAGAAACGGACAATTCGAAATTGATCTGAAATTTGCAAGTAAATTGCCGGAAGACATTAGAACAGGGCAAACTTTTAGAACAAAAATAGAATTAGGAGAACCCAGAGAGACACTATTGGTACCCAGAGGTGGATTTTTTCAAAGTACCGGAGGGCAGTGGATATTTGTTGTAGATCCTTCAGGAAAATTTGCAGTAAGGAGAGCGATTAAGTTAGGGAATCAGAATCCTAAATATTATGAAGTTTTGGAAGGTTTGCAGCCAGGAGAAAAAGTAATAACAAATAGTTATGAACTTTATGGAGAATCTAAAAAATTACTTTTAAAGTAAGCTGATGATAAAAATTTTACTCAATACTGTTATTCGAAATTTGTACAAACAGAAAACTTATTCTGTGATTAATATTCTAGGCCTGGCAACCGGAGTAACATGTACATTATTGATATTGATTTGGGTAAATTATGAAATTAGCTTTGATACCTATCACAAGGATATTGAAAGAATTTATACAGTTTATGAAAATCAGCAATATGCCGATGGAGATGTGTTTTCAGTATATTCAACACCAAGCCCACTTGCCGGATCATTAAAAAATGAGTATCCTGAAGTTGAGTTTTCTTCGCGAATGGTAAGTACTTGGGGGCAATTGGTATTATCGGCAAATGGAAAAACTTTTGTTGAAAATGGAGGTAAGGTTGTCGATCCTGATTTTTTTAAAATATTTTCGATACCAGTATTGTTTGGCGATTATATTAGCCCTCTTGCCAACGAAAATACAATTGTTTTAAGCCAAAATTTATCCGATAAGCTATTTGGAGATATTGATCCAACTGGCTTGAGTGTAGAGGTTAATTCAAGATATCAGTTTATTGTTGGTGCAGTTGTAGAAAATGCACCTGAAAACTCTTCAATACACTATGATTTCTTTCTTCCGTTTAAATTTTTTCAAGATTATTGGGAATATGATTTAAATGATTGGGAAGCGAATTCGTTTCATACTTTTCTGAAACTTAAAGATGGAGCAAATAGTAATTATTTAGCTGCAAATATAAAATATCATATTCGTCAGCGCATTCCTTATTCTAATGTAGAATTGGATTTGCAGAAGTTTGATAAATACCATCTGTACTCAATAAGTAAAAATAAGGCCGGGCCTATTTGGTATGTGCAAGTGTTTTTATTAGTAGCAATATTAATTCTTTTGATTGCCTGTTTTAACTACATGAACTTGGCAACAGCCAGGTCGGAACGAAGAGCAAGGGAGGTTGCCATTCGTAAGGTAGTTGGAGCACAACGAAAAGGCTTGATAGGTTTGTTTTTAATTGAATCGATAGTATTTACGATTATTGCTTTGGGTATGGCAATTGTATTTGTAGAATTGTTGTTGCCTGTTTTTAGCGATCTTACAAACAGAACTTTAAGCTTAAATCCAACCAATTTAAAATTTTTGCTTGCTGTTGTTTTTATCGTATTGACAACGGGAGTTTTATCAGGAAGTTACCCTGCTTTTTTTCTTTCTTCTTTTTTACCCATTCAGGTAATAAGAGGCGTATTCAGACAAGATTCCGCAATGTTGCGAAAAGTGTTGGTTGTTATTCAATTTACCATGTCAATTGCACTTTTTATTTGCACTTGCGTGATATATAAACAACTGAATTTTTTGCAAGATTCGGATATTGGTTATAACAAAGACAATATTGTTTATGTTGAAATGCTTGATGAGTTTTATAAAGAATATTCAGAGTTAAAAGGTGAACTGTTAAAAATTCCCGGTGTGCAATGGATAACTGCTGCAAACCAAATGCCTGTTAACTTTTCAAACTCAACCTGGGATGTTAATTGGCCGGGAAAATCAGACGATTCAGAGCAGGTTTTATTTCAATTGTCATTTGTAGATTTTGATTTTATTGAAACTTTTGAGATGGATGTCATTCAAGGGCGAGGTTTTTCGAAAGAGTTTGGCGAAGACACATTAAAATTTATAATTAATGAATCGGCAGCAGAAAAAATGGACATGGTTTATACCATTGGCGAGAAAATAAGCCTTTGGAATTATACAGGCGAAGTGATTGGGATTGTAAAGGATTTTAACTTTAACAGTTTGCAGGTTGGAGTTAACCCTTTAATTATGATGAGGAATCCGAGATCGTTTAAATACATAGGAATTAGAATTGGTGACGATAAAGAACCAATATTAAATAGAATTAGAAAAGTATGGGCACAAAGGTTTACACAAGCTCCATTTAATTATCGCTTTTTGGAAGAAGATTTTGATTACTTCTATCAAGCAGAATCAAGAATGGGAAAACTATTTGCTTCGTTTACACTAATTGCTTTTATCATTTCCTGTTTGGGATTGTTTGGATTGGTATCTTTCATTACCGAGAATAAAGCCAGAGAAGTGGCATTGCGAAAAGTGTTTGGAGCTAATGTTGACAATGTTTTCCAATTGTTGTTTAAAGAAATCTTAAAGTGGATCATGCTATCCATTGCTATTGCATGGATCTTATCGTTTTTTGCAATGGAGTGGTGGTTGAATGGATTTGCTTATAGAATAGAGATAGGAATAGGTATCTTTATTTTGGCAGCTTTTCTGTCTTTGGCAATAGCATTTATCACCATATACAAACAGATAGCACGTTTGGTGGCAAGTGCTCCTGCAAGTGTTTTGAAATACGAATAAATTATAAATAAAAAGGCTATGATTAAAACTAAAAATTTAATTAAAATCTTCCGCACTGATGAGGTTGAAACAACCGCTCTTAATAATGTGAACTTAGAGATTAATAAAGGTGAATTTGTTGCAATTATGGGCCCTTCGGGATGTGGAAAATCTACGCTGTTAAATATTATTGGATTGCTTGATAATCCAAGTGAAGGAGAATTGCACTTTAATGAATACCAGGTAGAAAAATATACTGAACGCCAAAGAACTAACCTGCGAAAAGAGAACATTGGATTTGTTTTTCAAAGTTTTAATCTTATTGATGAGCTAACTGTTTTTGAGAATGTTGAATTGCCATTGCTTTATATGAAAGTTTCTGGTTCGGAACGTAAAAAAAGGGTAAATGAGGCATTGGAAAGAATGAATATTGCACACAGGGCAAAGCATTTTCCACAGCAATTGTCAGGAGGACAGCAGCAAAGGGTGGCAATTGCACGAGCAGTAATTTCAAATCCAAAATTGATACTTGCCGATGAGCCTACCGGTAATCTTGATTCGGCTAACGGTGAAGAGGTGATGAATCTTTTAACTCAGCTTAATGAGGAGGGAACTACCATTGTAATGGTTACTCACTCGCCATCTGATGCTGACAGAAGTCATAGAATTATTCAGCTGTTCGACGGCCATGTAGTAACAGAAAACATGAGGCAGAAATTATAAAATAATTAATGCCCGCAAAATCCCACATCTGCTTGTTTCATTAAATAAATTGTCATGTTTAAAAATTTTCTGATTACAATTATTCGAAATTTTAATCGAAATAAGTTTTATACAGTTCTTAATGTAATAGGATTGTCTGTGGGATTGATATGCGCAATTTTAATAGTGCTATTCATACAAGAGGAGTTGTCCTACGATAAATACAATGTAAAGCACAAAAGAATAATAAGGTTGGCATCCGATTTTACCTTAAATGGAAAACGCGATAAAATTGCAACATCTCCAATGCCATTTGGGCCAACTTTTAAACAGGAATTTCCTGAAGTGGAAGAGTTTGTTCGTATTCAGGGATCAGGAAGACAGCAATTTAAATATAAGGACAAGGAGTTTTATGAAGAAAAAATTTCGTATGTAGATTCGAGTGTATTTAGGGTTTTTAGTTATAAATTATTGCAAGGAGATCCTGATAAAGCACTTACTGAGCCTTATACCATTGTGTTGAATCAAACTTTGGCAAAAAAATATTTTGGTGATGAAGATCCAATTGGTAAAATTTTAATTGTTGGTGAAAACAGATCTTTCACGGTTACCGGAGTAATGGAAGATATTCCGGGTAACAGCCATTTCAGATTTCGTGGTTTTTATTCTATGAAAACACTGGAGGTTTTGCGAGGGCCTGAAAAGTTTAACAGCACAGAACCAATTACTTTTTGGAGTTTTAACAACTATACATTTTTACTGTTAAAAAAGAATACAAGCAAAGAAGTAATAGAATCTAAATTTCCTTTGTATTACGAAAAGTACATGAAATCGTTAGGAGATCAATTAGGAGTAGAATATAATCTAATTGTTCAAAACCTTGCTGATATTCATTTAAAATCGGACTTACAATGGGATTCTCCAACAGGAAATATTAAATACATATTTATATTATCGGTCATAGCCTTTTTTATTTTATCAATTGCTGGTATAAATTATATGAATATGGCTACAGCACGCTCTACTAAGCGTGCAAGAGAAGTTGGAGTCAGAAAAGTAGTCGGAGCTCATCGCGATACATTAATTCGCCAGTTTCTGATGGAGAGTTTATCTCTTACCATATTGGCATTATTAATAGCCATTATTGTAGTTGAGTTAATATTGCCATTTTTTAATTCTTTAGTTGATAAAGATTTGGTGTTAACAACATCGGAAACGCCGGAAATATTAATATTTAGTATTGTGTTGGCTTTAATATTGGGAGTGGTGGCAGGTAGCTACCCTGCGTTTTATTTATCTTCTTTTCATCCGGCGGTTATATTAAAAGGATCTACAATAAAGGGTAAGGCAGGTGGATTGCTAAGAAAATTCCTGGTTATTTCGCAATTTACCGTATCAGCCATAATGATAAGCGGAACCATAATTGTTGGGATTCAACTGAATTACATGAACAACAAGGATATGGGATTTAGCAAAGAGGATGTTCTGGTTAGTATCGTGAGAGATTCATTGGTACGAACAAGAATAGAACCTTTAAAGGATGAACTAAAGAAAAACCCAAATATCAATTCTGTAGCAACATCCAATAATTTAATAGGATTTGATGGATCGAAAACCGTGCATTTATTCGAGGGTGAAGAAGGAATGGAGCAATATGCCCTTAATTTTAGTGTGATTGACTTTGATTACCTGGATATGATGCAAATGAAAATTATGCAAGGAAGAAATTTTGATAGAAAAATTGCTTCGGATACAAGTAATGCATTTATTGTGAATCAGGCAGCAGCAAGAAAGTTTAATTGGAACGAAAATGCAGTGGGCAAAAAATTGCAGTTAGGTGTTGAATTGGAAGGTGAAGAAGATGATGACAGAATCATGAAAGGTGAGGTGATTGGTGTAGTAGCAGATTTTCATTACCGTCCGTTGCGCGAAAATATCGAGCCAATTAACTTTTTGGTTAGCGAAGGTGCAGATTTTAGAAAAGTAATGTACGTAAAATTGAATCAGGAAAATCGTGAAGAAACTATAAAATATATCAAGAAGGTTTGGAATGAATTTAGCCCTAAAATGTCTTTTAATTATTTCTTTTTAGACGAAAAGCTAAGAGAAAATTACGATTCTGAAGTTAGGTTAACCTGGATTTTCTCAATTTTTTCTTTGTTAAGTATCCTGATTGCATCACTTGGTTTATTTGGTTTGTCATCCTTTATGGCTGAACAGAGAACCAAAGAGTTGGGAGTACGAAAAGTGTTAGGAGCTTCTGTAAATCAATTGGTACAACTTTTAACAAAAGAGTTTGTTCGATTAATTTTAATAGCCAATGTTGTTGCCATTCCAATAGCATATTGGGCAATGAATGTTTGGTTAAACGACTTCTCTTATCGCATTCAGATTAGTTGGTGGATTTTCCTTCTTACACTTCTGGTTTCTTTGGTGATAGGAATATTTACCGTCTCGTGGCAATCGTACAGAGCTGCTTCTGCCGATCCTGTAAATGCAATAAAGTATGAATAACAACAATTAATCTAAAACCTGAATAGCTATGAGAGAAATTTGTGTACCTATTCCATTTACCGATGATGATCAGGTAGCGGAAGTTGAAATAAAATTTGAAAATAGAAAAGTTAGTGTTCAATATCGATTGGAATCATTTGTGTGGGATGTAAGTGATGATCCTGACTTTAATTCTGAGGATGGGATTACGGAAGATTTGATGAAAATATATAAGCTTAAAAAATCAATTGCAGAATACGATCCTGCCTGGGAATTGATACAAATTTTCACACCTGCCAAGAACTCTAAGTATATTCAGATTTTATTCCGAAAAAAATAATTTTATTTGCGCTTGTAACTAAATTGAGTTTTGTTCGTCTTACAGGCGATTCAGAACAATAAATAAAACGCAAAATGGAATATCTTACGAAGATCGTATTGTTTTTTACGTTGTTTTTCAGTTTACTTTTAAGTGCCTTAGGCATAAAAGCACAAACATATCCTTGTTATTTATACGGATCAATAACAACTGTTGATGGAGATGTTTACAAAGGACCAATTCGTTGGAATGATGAAGAGGTATTTCTTACTGATGTATTTAATTCTGAGAAAATTGAAAATCCATATTTGAAATACATAGAACAGGAAAAGCCGAAACGTATAGAGTATAAACGCAGAAGAAGAACATCGTGGTATCGGTTTGAATATTCCGATGAACAGAGAAACAATCTTTATAGCAGGAAATTTGAATGTCGATTTGGTGACATTAACTCTATTTCTGTTACTGGCCAAGAAACTGTAAATCTGGAGCTAAAAACAGGGAAATTTATTAACCTTTCGGGAGGCTCTAATGATGTTGGAAATCAAGTTTGGATATTAGATCATGAGTTGGGTTTGCTTAAAATTGATTGGAACAGAATTGATGTTGTTAATTTTTTCAGGCCAGAGGATGAAGTTACTGAAAATTTTGGCGATCCTATTTATGGAAAAATTACTACTACAATTGGAGAGTTTACTGGTTTTATCCAATGGGATCATGATGAACGATTGCTTCAGGATAAACTTGACGGGGTAAGCAGGGATGGAGAAATGGATATTCCGTTTACCAAAATCAGCAAAATACAAAAAGAAGAAAATGGTTCGCAAATTAAGCTACAATCAGGACGTAAATTGCTTTTAAAATCTTCTAATGACGTATCTTCTAACAATAGAGGAATTATAGTTACGATAGCACAAGTTGGAAGAATCGATTTTACATGGAAACATTTTTTGTCACTGGAGATATTGCCTCTTCCCAAAAATATTGAAAGCTGTTATTCCGAATTTAAAGATTCCGAAAGGTTGTATGGAAAAGTACTTACAAAGGAAGGTAAAACATTTGAAGGGATAATTGTTTATGACTTGGATGAGGCTATGGATTCAGAAATATTGAATGGTTTAAATGACAAACTTGAATTTTCGGTACCATTCAGAAATGTAAAAAAAATAGTCCCAAAAGCATTTAATTATTGTTTGGTAGAGTTAAAAAGTGGACAGAATTTGTTTTTAGGCGACCAAACTGATGTTTCTGGTAAAAATGCAGGCATATTAATTTTCACAGGCAATGATAAGTATGAAATTGTTGAATGGGGTGAACTCAAAGAAATTGAATTCATGTAGAATCTTATAAAAATTTACCTTTCAAAAAAAATAGTAATCATTTAGGCATAATTGAAAAACCTGATCGTATCCGAATATGATCAGGTTTTTGTTTGTAAGTTTCTGATTTTGGACAAATTGCTATTGTTTAATTTTTATAAAACAAAAAGAATATTCATAAATTTGAGGATATCGCTATAATAGTTTAGCAAATAATACTTGGGTAATAATTAATATGTTGAAATTTTTCCCGAAATTTGAAACTTATTTATTTTTCTCTCGTCAAAATAAGAAGTTCTTTTATAGAAAAAACAAATGTTTTTATCTAACCCTTTGGTGAGTTTGACTGATTAGAAAACCGATTGTTATGGAAAAATATGGTACACGTCTACTACTATTAATATTATTACATACTGTTTATATTGCTGCCCAAGCGCGTGATTTTTACTGGATTAGAGGTTCTGGTAACTTTAATGATATTAAACATTGGAGTGATCGACCGGGTGGTAGAGTGAATACAGACGCAGCTTTGCCAGGTAAGGATGATAATGTGTTTTTCGACGAACATTCTTTTCCTGAACCAGGTGCAGAAGTTGTTATTACAACCCCTGCCTATTGTGCAAACATGCATTGGGGGAATGTGAAAAATATGCCTACTCTGAAAACTGATGATAACCCTGCAAACTATTTAGTTATACATGGAGGGGTTACATTTAGTAATCAAATGATAATTGATCTGGATAGGCCACTATATTTTAAAGCTAGCACACAAGGGAATATTATTGATTTTGGAGGGAATACTTTCGATGGAGATTTAATTTTTGAAAACAATGGAGGTTGGAGAATTACTGGTGATTTGAATATTTTGGACAATGCTATTCAATTTCAGCAAGGAACATTAAGTATTGAAGCCGAAGTGAATTGTGGTAGAATTATTTCTCAAACTGCTGTATCAAGAGAATTGTATTTAAATTCTGCTACCATTAATTTAAATAAACCTGGCAGTTCAGTTTTTGCTTTGCAAACAGATAACCTTACGGTTGATCCCGGAAACTCTACAATCAATATCTTATCAGATCAATCTGCTATTGAAGCTTCGGGTGTACAAGAGGTAAATTTTTATGATGTTGTATTTTCAGGAAATTCGGGAGAAATATCAAATACAAGTTTAAGAGCTAATTTTAATAAGCTAACCTTTCAGAAAAACGGAATTTTAAGCGGACAGAATGATTTTCAGGAACTAATATTTAGTGAAGGATATTCGTATACATTAAATAATGGAGTGCAAAAAGTTCATGTTTTGTTTTCTGCGCTAGGACAATGTTACGCTTACATAAGCATTACCGGAGGTGGAGCAGGTGGTTTTATTTCAGCAGAAAGTGTTGCATTAGATTACCTGAAAATAAGAAATGTTACTGCCAATGGTGCTGCAGTACCTTTTGCAGCTAATAACTCTTATGATTTAGGAACAAATCCAGGATGGAATTTTATTGCACCCAATACCGATGATTATACCTGGGATGGTGGTGGAGGTGACAACAAATGGGGAAATCATGCAAACTGGGATAAAGACTGTGTACCCTCACGAAATAACAATGCCATTATTCCTGATGGATTTACTGTAGAAATTGATATTCCAGCAGAATGTAAGAAACTTGAAATTCAGGGAACATCTACTCTTGGCGGAAGTAATAAGCTTGATATTTATGCATCATTAAATGCAACAAGTGCAACATGGACATTCGATGGAGAAGTTACTTTTAATGGAACGGGAACAAATGTTATATCAATAAATGCAACTCTGGCAGGGGCGGTTAACATTGATGCGTCAGGTACATATACTTTAGCCGAAAATTTAGATATCGATAATGTTTTGAATTTGAACTCGGGCACATTAAATGCAAACAATTTTACAATTGATGCTGATCGATTTGTATCGAATTCAGGATCATTTAGAAAATTAGATATCACAAATGCAAATATTAACATTCATGCCGGTACATTAAAAGCCTGGCATGTTGAAGGGAGTGGATTTGACTTTGAAGGTGGCGGTTCGAAAATTACACTTTTGCAAAGTGGAGCCGAATTTTACAATAACAATTCCGATGGTATCGAATATGAATCTGTTTTATTTAATCCGCAGGACAATCAAGTCTTCTTAACCAATGAAAACGCTTCGGATTATCCTGAATTTAAAGATTTGAGATTTAATGGGAGTGCAAAAATATCAGGGAATCATCAATTTAATGTGATTCTTGCTGCAGGTAAGGAGTATTTATTTCAGGCAGGAAGCACTCAGAAAATCTTAGATATAGATGGATTTAATGCAGTAGGTTCTTGTTCTGAAAACATATCCCTTAAAGGTGATGGTGGTATTGCCTATTTAGATTGCGATGTAAATTCATCTAATATCCTTCGTCTTCGAATAGAAGATTTGAATGTAACTGGCGGCATGGCTGGAATTTTAAAAGCGAATGAATCTGTTGGAGTTTCAGGTTACGATGGTTGGGTTTTCCCTAACGATTTGGTTGGTGGCGATGTTTATTGGACTGGTAAAGTTAACAGTAGTTGGTTTGAAGCAGACAATTGGAGTACAAACTGTATTCCTACCAGAAAAGACAATGTGTTTTTTGAAGATGCAAAAGTAACAGGTAGTTATGATGTGAATATTCTGGCAAAAGGAAAAATTGCGGAATGTAACAACATGACCTGGAATGCAGCTACTAATATGGCCTTTTCAGGTGATCAATCAATAAATATCTTCGGGAGTCTTGATATGTCTGGAATGATGACAGGAAAGAATTCATTCTCGGGTGATATAAATTTTAAAGCTGAAACTGCACAAACAATAAATATTGGCGTTGTAAACTTGATTAGTAATTTAAACTTTGTTGGAAATCAGCAAGATGATGATACTTGGGAATCAGGCCCATGGTCGATTGATTCTGATTTAACCACTACAGGAAATATAAATCTGGAACGGGGAACTCTTTCAACAAATAATTATAATGTTGAAGCCAAAGAGTTTTACTCCAATTATGGTACCGATAATATTCGTTCTTTGAATTTAGGTTCTACTACGCTTCGCCTTGAGAAATTAGAAGTTTCAGCAGAAGCTTTTACACTATTATCCGGCACTTCTGAAATTCAGATGGCTGTAGCAGGTGAGTTTATTGTTTCGAAAGGTGATAAAGTGTTAGAATTTTATGATCTAACATTCGAAGAAAGTACAGGAAATGCTTATGTAGATATTCATGAAGACAATGTAAGTTTTAATGCCATGATATTCAATGGGAATACTTATTTCCGTAAACCAACTCCTTCAAAAAAGAGCTTTACGGCAAAGAGTATTCAAATGGCAGTTGGTAAAACATATGTGTTTGAAAGTGGTCAGGAGTTTGAATTCGAAAATGTAATTGCCAATGGAGCTTGTGAAGGAACAATCGATATTTCAGGTTCCGATTCCGACGCAGCAATATTTCGGGCTAAATCTGGTATAAAAAATATTGAAATCAACTCAGTAAATCTATTAAATGTTCATGCTAAACCTGCTGATGTATTTGTTGCAAAATCATCGTTAGATCTTGGTAATACAACAGGATGGAAATTCGAGAACGAACCTGCGGGCAGAGATTTATATTGGGTTGGCGGAGAAGGTTATTGGGATGATCCAAACCATTGGGCAACTTCATCTGGTGCGAAAAAATCTGGAGGAGTTGCAGATGGTTGTGTACCAACAGCTAAGGATAACGTTTATTTCGATGCAAATTCTTTCGACGGATTTGATCAGAACGTGTATACTGGTGCTGGAGATATTCGCTGTAGAACAATGGATTGGACAGGATCTGAAACAGCTCGTCCTAATTTCGTAATGGGAGATACTGATATTTCGGGTGTATATATTTACGGTTCATTTATTCTGAATGATCAACTTGATATAGATTTATCGCCAATGGTTAATTTCTACTTTAGGGCAACGGAAGCACAAAGCATAAATACATTTGGATATGTATTCCCGAATGTGGTTGAATTCGATGGAAAAGATGGTATATGGACAATGGCTTCTGATTTTCAAACTGAAGGAGATTTGTTTATTCGTCATGGTAAATTAATTGCGAACGGACATTTATTGGAGTGTAAAAGCTTAACTTCAATTGACAATCCATCTGGAATAAACTCCAGAGGATTAGATCTGACAAATTCCAATTTGATAATAAATGGAAGCGAAGATGTATCTGGTAGATCTTTATATATCAACCTGGCTGATGAATCATATGATCAAGGATTTGAATTCATTTCAGATAATAGTACAATTCGATTTAAAGACATTTCTGATTTCATATTACTTGGTACCTCTTTACATACTATCCGGTTTAACAATCTGGTATTTGAAAAAGGTGGAAAATTCGATAGTGGATTTGCAAACCTGGATGTTTATGCTACTCATTTATTATTTGAAGGAGATGGTATAATTAACGGAAAGAAAAATTCATTTGGAACACTTGAATTAACTAGAGGTTTCGAATATAAACTTGAATACAAACAAACAATTACAACCGATAATTTAATTGTTGAAGGTAGTTGCTTTGCGCCAATTTATTTACATTCTACAAAAAGTGGAGTTGGGAATGAAACATTTATTGCTGCAAAGAATAATGTAAAAGGTAACTTTCTGCAATTGGAAGATATTCATGCTGATGTTTCAGGTGGAATAACCTATACTGCAAGCAATTCATTCGACTTGGGAAACACAAATGGTTGGACAATTGATGGAGCAATTGCACCCATTGCATTGTATTGGACAGGAAATGGAGCCGATGATGATTGGAACAATCATGAAAACTGGAGTAGAGCTGCCGATGGTAGCGAAGAAGGTTGTGTACCAACGCTTAACGATGATGTTTTCTTTACATCAAACTCATTTTTTGGTAGTAAGTTAGTAAAACTTACAAGTGATGCGAAGTGTCATAGCATGACATGGAATGATGATATTGATCCGGATGCTAACTTTTTGGTTACTGCGAAATTGCAAATGGGTGGTTCAATGGATCTTACCGAAAACATGTCTTTGAATATGCGAGGAACTTTTGAGTTTGTTGGCGATGGATTAGCAGGTAATAAAACCGTTGATTTTGCTAACAAAACAATGGACGGAGATATTCGATTTATTGGAGCAGGCCAAACATGGGTTTGGCAAAGTGGTTTTATTACTTCCGGAAATTTAGATATTGACGAAGGTTCAGTTTCGACTCAGACAAATGATTTTACTGTAAATAAATTTAGCTCTTTATCATTGCATAATTTTGATGCAGTTCGTTCATTCGATATGTCAAACTCATTGGTAACAGTAAGTTCTGGTGCACCTACAGGTTGGAATATGAAGATGAATACAACCGGAGGGTTAACTTTTACAAGTACCGATTCTAAAATTATTTTTGAAAATGGTGGTGGAATTTATTGTGAAACCGATGAAGATGTTCACTTTGGCGATGTAGATTTTATAAAAAACGGAACTATCAAACTACTAAGCGCAGTTGATAAGGAACATGGGTACTTTGGATCTGTTGCATTTTTTGAACAAGGCCAGGTTTTTGGTAATAATGATTTTTCAAACCTTGAGTTTACTCTTGGATATGATAAAAATTCCATTGAGTCAGGAAAAACAGTAACTGTTGTAAATGATTTAAAAATGGAAGGCGTTCGCTGTTCGTACGTTTTCCTAAGTTCAAGCAATCCTGGAGTTCCGGCTAAACTTCATAAACCTTCTGGTGTTTACAGATTTATTTATAATGCTTCATTAACAGATATTCAAGGATCTTCTGGTTCCGGTTCAGATCACCCGGTTCGTTACAAGTATGAAAATAATTCTAGTACAGGATTTTATGAGTTGACAGAAGATACTGATGGAGATGGAACTGATGATACGGATCCACCTTCGTTTGATGAAAGTTTCGACAGACAAGAATGGTGTAGTGATGTTGCAGTTATTGATAATGTTGAAAGATTTCCGATAAACAGCTTAACAACTTTCCAATGGCACTATAGTAAGGATGGTACAACAGGTTCGTATACAGAATTGCCTGGAGAAACCAATGCTGTAATCCAAGTATCCAATAGTGGATTTTATAAAGTTGAAGTTATTTATGAATTAAATACCGGATCAGGAATTGATTGTAAAATTGAAGCAGTAGTTGAAGTTTTGTTGGGAGAGGTTTCAAAAGTTTCATTGGAAATTACTGCTAACAATGTGAAATGCTTTGGAGAAAATAGTGGTAGTATTATTGCTAAAGTATCAGATGAAGCTCAATATCCGGATTACACATTTATCTGGAAAGATGAAAAAGGTGCAGAGTTAACTTCACCATCAACAAATACGACTACTTGGGAAAGTAAGGCTTACGGACTTGCGCCTGGAAAATACTATATCAATGTAGCGGATAGCAAAAACTGTGAGTTCGATACCATAGTAAATGTATTCGATGCTTATGAATTATTAATAGATAATATTGATACGAAAGATTTAGATTGCTATACTGTTCCTAAAGGTGAGATTTTAGTTACAGCATCAGGAGGAGCAGGGAATTTGTCATACTACTTAGATGATAATTTGCAGGCAAGTAAAAATATTACCGGATTATATTCCGGCGACTACAAAGTTTACGTTCAGGATGAAAATGATTGTAAAACTAAAGAGGAAGATGTGACCATAAATTCAAATCCTGAAATGAAACTTGATTTGAATGGCTTGGATTTGAAATGTTTCGGTGATGCCAATGGAAAATTTTCTCCAAGTATTGTTGGAGGTGTCCCCACTTACTCCTATTCATGGACGGGGCCAGGCTATACCTCTGCAGATTCTGATATTTCGGGATTGCAAGGAGGGTTGTATAAATTAACGGTTACCGATAATGTTGGATGTACAACATCAGAAGAGCAGGAGTTGCATGAGCCAACGGAACTAATTGCAAAAGAGTTAGTTGTAGAACCAGCCAATTGCCATGGAGAGAATTCAGGTGAAATATTTGTAGAAGGAGGACAAGGTACGCCTAATTACCGCTATTTCCTTGATGGTGTGGAAGAAACAACCGGAATATTCACAAGTTTAGCCCCTGAGAATTACGTATTACGAATTGTTGATGCCCATGGGTGTATATTCGAGAAAGATATTGAAGTAAAAGAGCCAAACAAAATAGGATTTATTGTTGCCGATAAAGTTTTACCATCTTGTGAAAAAACTGAAGATGGAATTATTTACGTAACTCCATATGGCGGTAACGAAGGATATTCATATACATGGGTTGGTCCAAATGATTATAAGGCATACAATCAGAATATAGAAAACTTGATATCAGGAAAATATATTTTACAAATTGCTGATAAAAAGAACTGTTCGGTTACCGATACTGTTGATTTGGACTTGGGACTTTCCTTACAATTAGGAGTTGTGGTTGAACAGCATGTTGAAACAAGCGGAGCAAACGAAGGTATGATAGCACTTGAATTGTTCGAGGGAACTATGCCTTACACTTTTACGCTTACAGGGCCAAGCGGAACATTTAATAGTCCGGATAATTTTGATGAAAATTATTATCTGCTTGAAAATTTGGCAGCAGGTGTTTATACTGTTATTGCAACCGATGCATCAGCATGTACTACAGTTGAAAAATCTGTAATTATCGAATCTCCGGGACAAATGTTTGCTTATATAAATCAAGTAAAACCAGTAGGATGCGTTGGTTCTTCTGATGGTGAGCTGGAAGCAATTACTGCCGGAGGATCAGGAGCTTACACATATTCTTGGAACGGGCCATCCGGATATTCAGGAACCGGAAAGAACATATCTGGCCTTGAACCAGGAACATATTCTGTTGCGATTACTGATGGAAGCAACACTACCAATGCAACTTATGAATTATTACCTGCCGACCCTATAATTGTAAACGTAGCAAATTTCAAAAATGTAAGTTGTTATCAGGCTGCAGATGGTGAAATCGAATTATCGGTTGATGCAGGAAATGCTGATTATACCATAGAATGGACCAATGATCCGGACAATGGATTTTTATCTTCTGCAAAAAAAATAGTTAAACTTGAACCTGCAGTATACACGTATAAAATAACTACGGCAGTTGGATGTTCTGTAACAGGAAATCAACCAATTACTGAACCTGTAGATATGAACCTTACAGTTACACCAACCGATATTACTGCGGAAGGATTGCATGATGGTACTGTTTCTGCAACATTTGGAGGTGGAACTTCTCCATATACTGTATTGGTTTCAGGCCCAAATGGTTATTCTCATCCCGATGTTGACAATACTTCGGGCAACATTTTAATTACCGGATTGGAAATGGGAATTTACGAGGTAGCAGTAATTGATGCCAATGGTTGTAGAATAGAAGATACAAAGAAAGTTCATGAACCATCAAAGTTACTTCTTTATACAACATCAGTTACTCATATAAAATGCCCCGGAGGAACAGAAGGTGCTATAAATCTGGATGTTGATGGAGAAAGTGATCCTGCAAATCTTACTTTTAGATGGACTGGGGATAATCACTTTAGAAGCAATAGTCAGAATATTAGCAATCTGAAAGCAGGAACTTATAAAGTTACCGTTCACGATTCGGGTGGAGATCCGGGTTACGAGGAACAGACACTTTTGGTAATTGTAAAAGAGCCTGAAATTCTTGATGTAGAAGTTTACACGAAAAATATTTCATGCCCAGGAATGAATGATGGGTATATCAATATTCAACCTAAAGGAGGTACACCAAGTTATACTTGTTTATGGACAGGAGCTGGAGTTGATGCTGATAAAGAAGATCAGGAAAATTTAGCACCTGGTATGTATACAGTAAAAATTACAGATGTAAATGGTTGTAAATCTAATGATATAGCCATAGAAATTAAAGAACCTGCAAAGTTAGATGTTTCTGTTGCCGATAGTAAGGAACCAACATGCTATGGTTTAGAAAATGGTTGGATTCAATTGGATATTAAAGAGGGAACCAAACCTTACATTATAGATTGGAGCAATTATGGTAGTGTAACCCAACGAATTGAGGATCTAACTCTGGGTGTTTATGATTATACAGTTACCGATGATAATGGCTGTAGTGAGAGTGGTTCAATCACTTTAAATCAACCTGATACACTAATTGCAGAAATAAATGATTTTGAGGATGTTCTTTGTCATGGTGACGGAACAGGCCGTGCGTTGGTTGAAATAACAGGAGGCACACCCAATTATACCATTCTGTGGTCCGATGGCCAGGATACAGAAGAAGCAACCGATTTAAAACTGGGAACTTACCAAGTGTCGGTTGTTGATGCCCAGGGATGTACCGATATGTCTAGTGTTGAAATTTTTGAGCCGGAACCATTGGCAGTAGAGGTTGAGGTAATTAGGCCAACCACTTACGATGCAATGGATGGTGCATTAGGAGTGAGTGTTACCGGAGGAGTAACAGACTATACATACAATTGGTCTAACGATGGCATTGCATTGGATAATTCCCCAACACTTGAGGATTTGGATAGAGGTACTTATCATCTGAACTTGATTGATGCGAATGGTTGTGAATTAGATTCGACCATAGTGGTTGAATATTTATTTGAACGCAGAATACGAATACCAAAAGCATTTACACCTAATTCTGATGGGTACAACGATTATTGGGACATTGAAAGAATTGAATTCATACAAGATCTTAAAATTGTGATTTACGACCGTTGGGGTAAGACAGTTTACAAATTCAGCGGAACAGGAAATGAGTACAAAGGAGAACCTTGGAAAGGTTATGACGGAAGTATAAAATTACCAATTGGCTCATACTATTACGCGGTTGAAGTGGACGAAGAGAAACCAATAATGGGAACTGTAACAATTTTAAGATAATAGAACGAACTTTAAAACCTGACCATACAATCTAATGAAAAGAACATTAATTTTATTAGGTATTCTCTTACTTGGAATTACTCAAGTAACAGCACAGCAATTGCCACTTTACAGCCAGTATGTGGAGAATGGATTTTTATTAAACCCTGCTATGGCAGGTAGTAGAATGTATTCACCTTTACGACTGAGTTTAAGGCAACAATGGGCTGGTGTTGAGGGTGCACCTGAAACTCAGGCACTGAGTTTTAACAAAAATTTGGGAGGCAAATGTACAACTTGTAACGTAATGGGAAATCCGTTGGCTCGCCGAAACAAACAGCGTGGTGTAGGAGTTGGAGGATATTTCTTTAATGATAAATATGGAGCTGTATCTCGTACAGGCCTCGAATTGTCATATGCTTATCATCTGCAATTAACCAGAAAAAGATTAGGACAATCAGGAACAAAATTGTCTTTTGGTTTGGGAGGAATATTTTATCAATACAAATTCGATGGACGTGATATTCCGGTAAATGACCCATTATATACTGGAACCGACCTAACTACTTACGTGCCCGATGCCAATTTTGGAGTTTATTTGTACAATGATGATTATTTTGTAGGATTCTCAGCAGTTCATTTATTCCAGTCATCGGTAAAATTGGGCGATAACAATTACAATGATGATATCATGCAACGTCATTTTTATGCCACAGCTGGTTACACTTTTCATTTAATGGATTTGGTTGACTTGGAACCATCGGTAATTGTTCGCAAAACAATTAATTCAGAAATGTACTACGATGCTTCGATAAAACTATACATTAACCATTTTTGGATGGCGGCATCATACCGTACCAACGATCAGATTGTTGGAATGATTGGAGTGAATTACAATCAGTATTATATTGGATATTCTTACGATCATTACACAAATAATTTAATTGCTGATAGTAGCAACGGAACACATGAAATAACACTTGGTGTCAATTTCGATATACCAAATAAAATGAAACGTGAAAGTAGAATGAGAGAACGAAGAGCTGCCGATAGAAACTTTAGCAAAACCAAAACACAGCGACACAAAAGACAAAGTAAGAATTACATTTTCTTTTAAATCAGAAATAAAATCAGATCCGGTAGAATACATAACTACCGGATTTTTTTTATCTTCAAATTCCCAAACAAATAATTCTATGCGTAGCTTCTTTTATTTACTCTGTTCCTTATTTTTATCGCTTGCTATCATTTCCTGTAACAGTGAAGAGGGATTAAATACAGATCCGAATTTTCGATTGAGCTTTTCGGTTGATACACTTTCTTTCGATACTCTTTTTACCGGATTTGGTTCTACAACAATGCAGTTTAAAGTATACAACAGATCTTCAAAAAAGGTAAATGTAGAAGAAGTTTATTTGCAGAATATCAATTCGCCCTATCGATTAAACGTAAATGGAGTTGAAGAAGAAAATTTTGCAGATGTTGAAATTGGTGCCAATGATAGTCTTTATGTGTTTGTTGAAGTAGATTTAATACCAAATAATGCAGACAATGCCGTTCTGCTTGAAGATGTATTGGTTTTTAATGTAAATAAAAACCTTCAGGGGATAGTTTTAAGTACATGGGCACAAGATGTAATACTGGTTGAAGAAGACATTGCCAAATCTGAAAAATGGACGGGAAATCGCCCCTATTTAGTCGATAAGCAAATTTCAATTGCAGAGAATACGATACTAACATTGGAAAAAGGAACCAAAGTATATTTTAAAAAAAATGCAGGCTTGGATGTTTACGGAAATCTTTTGGTTGAAGGAAGCTTTAAAAATAAGGTTTATTTCGGAAGTTCGAGACTAGAGGAATTGTATGAAAATGTTCCCGGGCAATGGAATGGCATCTATATTCATGGGAATGGTAATTTGAATAAATTAAGTCATTTTATTCTCGAAGATGGAATAAATGGAATAAAATATCAAAATGGAGAAGGAGAAGCCGGAAAATTGGATTTGGAGTATGGCATCATTCGAAACTTTACTCAAAATGGAATATCTGTAACAAATGTTACTCTTGAAGCACACGACTTGTTGCTTTTAAATTGTGGGGACGAATGTTTAAAAGTGGAAAATGGAGACTTGAATCTATACCATTCTACTTTATACAACTTTTGGAACTTTGATTTAAGAACAGCACCGGTTATTGGAATAAAGAATTCTACAGAGTACGGTGTTAATATGGCAAATTGTATTGTTTGGGGATCGCACAACAACGAACTAATGGTAGAAAATACATCTGCACTTGTAATCGAAAATTCTCTCTTAAAACTGAGCAATTCGCTTCAGCAAGAATATTCCTCGATTTTTACAGATTGTATCTTCAATGAGAATCCTGAATTTATTTCAATTGAGGAGAGGATTTATAGCTTAGCTAACAATTCTCCTTGTATAAATACAGGCAAGATTGAGATAGGTGAAATTTTTCCGGTGGACTTACAAAACAAGCCAAGAAATATTGATGAAGCACCCGATATGGGAGCATATGAATTTAAGGAACTTGAAGAATGAGATTAAGTGTTGTGCTTGTATTTTTCCTGACAATTGTTCTACAACTTTCTGCTCAGAATATTTTAGAAGGAGGAGAAGATAGCAAACGTGGCGATTTTAGAGCCATGTTTTACAATGTAGAAAATTGTTTTGATTGTTTCGATGACAGCTTAAAACTGGATAATGAGTTTCTGCCCAATGGCGAAAGACATTGGACTTGGGAAAAATATCAGAAAAAAATCAATAGAATTTCTAAAGTGATAATGGCAGCCGGTGGTTGGGAGTTTCCGGATATGATTGGTTTATGCGAAATTGAAAATCGATTTGTACTTGATGGAATTTTTAAGTTCGGACACCTTGATAAAATTGGCTACAAAATCATTCACAGAGAATCGCCTGACCGAAGAGGAATTGATGTTGCATTGATGTATCAACCAGAAGTCTTTCATCCTATTGATACCACATTTATTCAACTCATTTATCAAGGTGAAAAAGAATCAACTACTCGCGAAATACTGTATGTAAAAGCAAAACTACACAGCAGCGATACATTGCATGTATTTGTGAATCACTGGCCATCGCGATGGGGAGGACAATTGAAATCGGAACACAAGCGTATTTCAGCTGCCAGGCTTGTTCGGCAAAAAATAGATTCAATTTATCTGCAATCTCCTAAAGCAAATATCCTGATAATGGGTGATTTTAATGACGATCCTGAAAATGAATCGATAAAAACAGTATTAAATGCAAAATCGATTTCAGAAGAGACATCCGATCAACAATTGTATAATCTGTCAGGCAAATTTGTTAAAAATGGCAGTATTGGTAGCCATAAATACCAGGGAAAATGGGGAATGCTCGATCAGTTTATTGTTTCGGGAACTCTGCTCAATAAATCGGCAGTATTGTACTGCAAACAAGGTGGAATGAGTTTGTTTGCTCCCGATTTTTTATTGGAGAAAGATGAAACTTATTTTGGAGTAAAGCCTTACAGAACATTTGTGGGTTACAGGTATCATGGAGGTTTTAGCGACCATTTGCCTATTGTTCTTGATTTTTGGAGAAAATAACATCAAGCCATTCACTATGAGGTGTGGAATGTATTTATTAACCTGATTTCGCTTAAAAATATCTATTACAGAACATCAGATTTATTTAAGATTAGCTTTAAAAACTCTGAAAGAATATCGGGATATTTAGAAGCGTTTTTAAAGAGAAGATTGAATGAAGATGATTTTTTCAAAGAATTAGCCTGCTTTTGGCATAAATTTCCTCAAATCCCCTCGAAA
>JAOARS010000211.1 GCA_025210415.1 Marinifilum sp.
CACAGCATGAGCTGCCAATGGAAATTTGCAACCACCTTCTATTTCAGCCATAAAAGCACGTTCTGCTAAAACAGCATGCATAGTTGCATTATGATTTACCTTCTCTACAATAGCAATGGTTTCTGCATCATTGTCTCTACACTCAATGGCAATTGCTCCTTGTCCTATGGCGGGAATGCATTGATCAACATCCAAAAGCAAATTCTCTTGAAATTCTTTTCCTAATCTATTCATACCTGCAGCGGCAAGAATAATGGCATCATATTCTCCATCCATTAATTTCTGCATACGCGTATCGATATTTCCTCTGATCTCCTTGAAGTTTGTATCAGGCCTGATATCAGCCAATTGAACTCTTCTTCTGGGACTTCCGGTTCCCAATACAAAACCTTCCGGCATTTGATCAATTGTACTTCCATCTCGACTTAAGAAAACATCTCGTACATCTTCTCGTTCGGGGAAAGCAACTAATTTTAATCCCTGCGGATGAAAGCTAGGTACATCTTTTAAACTATGAATTGCAATATCTGCTTCATTTTCCAGAAGTGCATGTTCCAATTCCTTCACAAACAAACCTGTACTTCCAAATTCGGTTAGCGAACGATTCAAAACCCTATCACCCTGAGTACTAAATTTAATTACTTCAAATTCTATATCCGGATTGGCATTCTGCAACAAATTAACTGTTTGCATTGTTTGAGTGTAGGCAAGCAAACTAGGGCGCGTTGCAACTCTAATCTTTCTTTTAGCTGGCATTTAGAATTGTATATTTCGTAGGTTATTTTTAGGAAATAAAAAAGCCATATAAAACTTGGTTTATACAGCTTTTTATCGAAAGCTCATAAGGCTTTACGAATCCATATCTTTAAAAATCATATTTAATGTTTCCATTGGACTCGATTGCTTTTTGTGATGATCTTTCAAGTGATTGATACATGCTCTTGCAATCTTATTTACAATGTTATTGGTAATGTGTTCAACTTTCTTCAGTTCATCATCAGTCAATTTATTCTTATGATAATCAAGCTCTTTACGTTGTACACTATGAAGATTCTCTTTTAACGCAACGATTACGGGAGAAAGGTATTTTACCTCTAACCAACCGTAAAATTCTGCAATGGATGCTTGTATAATTTTCTCTGCTTCAGGGATACAGGCTTTACGTTGATCTATTGCCGCAGAAATATGTTTCGATAGTTCATCAACTGTAATAACCAGCACATGATCCAAATTGTCAATTGCTGTATCTACATTTCGTGGTACCGAAAGGTCAAGAACCAATTTACACGATTCAGCTCCTTTAAAATGATCTGGAGTTAATGTTGGTTTAGAAGCTCCGGTTGCAACAATAATAACTTCCGCCTTTTGAACTTCCTGATTTAAATTTTCGATTGATTGATATTGAACATTATATCGATCTGCAAGTGCTTCAGCCTTTTCAATAGTTCTATTTACCAAAGTAAGAGAACGGTTATCTGTGTGTTTCAATAAATTTCCACAAGTATCTTTACCAATATCACCAGTTCCATATAATAAAAGGTTGCATGTTTCCAAAGTCGAGACTTTATCCTTAATATATTGAACAGCTGCATGAGCAACAGAAGCAGCTCCTTTGCTAATTTCTGTTTCGTTTTTTATTTTTTTGCTTGCCTGAAATACAAATGAAAATAGTCTGTTTATAAAAGAATTCACCATTCCGGCTTGTTCGGATTGCTGATAAGCATTCTTTACTTGGCCAACAATCTGAAAATCACCAATAATTTGCGAATCCAATCCTGCTGTTACTTTATATAAGTGACGAATACATTCATTTCCATGATATGTGTATCCATTATAATTTAAATCATTTCTATTTCCTTTGCAGTATTTTAAAAATAGGTCTGTAATGATTTCTACTTCAGAAGAATGTGCATAAATCTCGGTACGATTACAAGTTGAAATAATCACCATACCTTCGATTTGTTGTTCTTTTGCCTCTTTTAGTATATTTTCCTGATCTTCTGATGACAAAGAAAACATCCCCCTCACATCCAGAGCCGTTTTTCTATAGCTAATTCCTAGAACAAATAATTTTTGTAGGTTTTCTCGAATTTGTAATGACATAAAAACGGAATTTGTTTACTCATTTGTTACAATATACTCAAATTGGAATGCAACAAATCGATCCAAATATAACAGTAATTATTCAAAAATCCTCCTAATTTCAGTAAGTACACCAACAAACATTGACCACTTTAATTATTATGAATGATTCAAAAACCTTAAAAGGATTTTAATATCTTTAATACCAAAATAATCGAACTTTATTTCATAATCTTACTGTTCCTAATATATTGAATCATTCAAAATAAATTTAAATAAAGACAACGATATTTTTAGACCAAATCAAATGAATAAAACGTTTCTTTTCATCGAAAAAACAGCAAGTATTTTAGAATGCATTTGACTAAGCATACTTTTGACTCAGTCTGCCATTAACAATGCTTCGTCAATGTTTTTTTAAACTACCAGGCTTATAACAACTAATATTTTAAAGGCGTAATTTCGTAATAAAATTATCTTTGAGTGATGATTAAAAGCTAAAGAAATCAAGCTGTTAGATTAGTTAATCTGTAGCAAAATTAAACAATTGGATTATTTATTTCTATATCAAAATTCTACAGATTGCTTAAATGGTTAAGCAAATTTTTCATTTAAACTAAAAAAAGATAAGACTATCCTTTTATTCATAACTATAATCAAATTTATTATAAAGGTTCTTTCTATTTTAATTAATTTTAAGGGAAAGAGTTATTGCATAAATGGTATATCTATTACTTAAACAAGCAACAAAAGATATGAATTCCTGGAGGAAATCTTTTGATCGATTTTTGGAATATAGAAAAATCGGTGGCGAATTGTCATGTAAAATATACCAAGCTCCTCGTAAGAAAAACGAATTAATTGTTCTATCGAAATGGAGAAGCATGGCTGAAGCAAGAGAGTTCTTAGAGTCTCAATCTTTTGAAATGATTAAAGAACTTGAAGATAGGGAACCCATTACAATAAAACTTTTTAACAAGAGGAACATTAGCAAATATATAGAGTAGTTAAATTAAATCTTCTACTTTAACAATCCTTTCCGAATTTATTACAGTAATTAGTTTCTCAATTATTTCTATTATTAAAACCGAGAAATCACTTTCATATAATTTTTCGTCCAATTCAATTAGTAAATCGCTTAAATTGTATCTATTCAATTTTCCTTGATTAATGTTTCTAAGATATTCCAAAACCTGTATTTCGTTGAGATTAACATTTTCAGGATAATTCAAAGGTAAAATTTCAAGATCTTCATCCGGAAATATTTTACCATTCTCCTCCACTATTGAGTTAATGTAAGTATTTAGAATATCCAATATATCCTCCAGTTTTTCAAAGTTATATGATATTTCATTCAAATCACACAATGCTTCAATCAGATATGAATTCATTAAGACAAGATACTCTTCCAGTTTTTCTAACATAGATACGGAAATACCTGGTTGAATTTTATAAAATTCTACCAGCAATTGTATGATAGAATTCTTTTCTTCGGCAATTGATTCCGACTTGTTCTTCTTAAATTTCTTCACTTGTTAACTTCAGATGTGTAGTTTCAAAAAACTGAGGCCCTAATTTACCAAGAATATCAGAAACCATTTGAGAATTTCCCTCTACTCCTAATATCGCATATCCCTTATTTCCTCTTTGGCCTAGTTTTAAGTCTTTTATATTGATATTTTGCGAAGCCAATGCTGATAATAGAATTAATAGGACTCCTGAGGAATTATTATGAATCGACAATATCATTTGCTTGCTTATTGCAATTGGTAAGTTAACACCATCAACTTCAAGAAGGTAATTTTTCCCTTTCTGTAAGTCTGGCAGGTCAAAATTGTCCCCAACTCGAATTTCAATAAAACTATCACCTCCCGTACCTTTCACAAATTCAACTGCATCTTGAATAGAATTTTCATTGCCCGACAGGGTTAAGAATGCAGTTGCTGTTCCATCATTATTGGAATTTAGATAAGCTGTTTCAACATTTATTTCTTCGGATGCAAGAGTATTAAAAACCACTGAAAGTACTCCTGGTTCATCTTTATGATGCGAAAATAAACCCTTAATTTTTGATTTTCCATTTTTGGGTATAATTGTACCAATAGTAATTGATTTATTGCCTTTTCTTATGCGAATAGCTTCATAATTACCCAATGATGTTGCATTCTTATGATGTTCGAGAAAAGTTCGAAACTCTCCACCAAAGGAAAACTTAGGAATTCTTCGTTGTTTTCGATCTTCAAATCTTAAATTCAACATCTCAATTCCGAGGTTCATCACACGGTATTTTTCTTCTTTAAACCCTGTATTACGAAGTGGCCTTTTCTCAGGAATCGATTTTGAAAAGCTTAGGTAATGCTTATATCCTGCTGCATGGGCAAATTTGATACCTGTTTCGTAATGATTTCCTAAATTTTGTATGCCATGAGTATCGGTACCTAGCGAAATTGGAATATCAAGCTGCTTGGCTCTCTTTAAAATCGATAAATGCGGGTAAATACCACAACCTTTGTTGATTCCAGCAAGATTCACATCAATTGCAAGGTTGTACTCACTTATCATCTCCAGCAAAAATCTCATTCTTCTGGCCAAAATATGATCAGAGGTATCTAATTCCAATAGTACTTGAGGAGTTGGTGCAAAAAGTTTAGGCAAATCCAAATGTCCAATAATCTGAATCATTTCCCAGCTTGTATCAACCATTTCAATCAATTCTTCGATATAGCCCAACCAATAATTCTCAAGCCCTCCTCTTAATTTAATAAGCTTTTCTGTTTCTTCCTGAGATCCATCATATGGTATTCCTTCTCTAGAAAAATGTAGTGATCCAATTACAAAATCGGCATTTTGTGCTTGAAAAATCTTAGATCGATTCCATTGCATTCCCAAATCTGGCCCTAACCATTCCAACTCAATTCCATATCGAATTGAAATTTGATTTCCATACTTTTCCTTTAATGCTTTTATTTTTTTAGGATAAGTAAAATAAGCATTATCACCCCGAATGAATTTTATATCCAATCGTTTTTCCGCTTCATATCTAAACCTTGTAAGACGAGGTGTGTGTATAATAAATGTAATGTTTGGATGTCCTTTTTGAATGGCTAATTCTGTTATTTTATCCAATTCATCAACACCATGTTTCACATGATCATTTCCTGTTCCTGCATGAATTCCATGGGTTTCCCAAATAAAATACTCAGGAACCATAACTTTATTTATTAACATCAAAAAATTGATTAATAGTTATTCGTGGTGATAAAATTAGTTATTTGAATAGAATATCACAGCACTATCCGAAGATATTGCTAACAAGAGAATGTTATACCATTTTAGATGTTAATTTACACATGGGTATAATGCCGTCCCGACAAAATTCTGTATCATACCACGTTTCACTTTAAACAAAAAAATGCAGACTTTCAATGAAAGCCTGCACTAAATACTCAGGGTATTTTAATCAACAATTTAACTTTTAATAACTCGCAAAACTCCGTAATAATGACGCCTAAGTAAACGATAAAAGGGTTTAAATACATCCATTAAAGGCGTTAATGCAATTCTATTTTTTGTAATGCTCTTGTTATTTACTTTTTTAAGAATGTCAATCAATTCAAATGCTATTTTCTTATAACAATGCCTGTTGTATCTTTTGTAACTATAGGTTAAATCTTTAGAAGACTGAACTATTTTTCGAAGATCTACAAGGTAACAGTTATAGCTATCGCTAATAAATTCGTCTAGTGCCAAATTCATTTCTTTTATTCTGTTTGTACTATAATCTTCCCAATCTGCTGTAAACTTTACCTCTGCTCCATTCAAAAATACAATTGGAACATGAGATGGTATGCTTGATCTTATTTTGGTTAAGTTCTTTTTAAAATTTTCAACTGATATTTTTCCCTTGTGAATAAACTGGTCGGAAAAGAATTTTAAAAACTTTGCATTGATCTCTTTCCATCTTTTTTTGCGATAAGCTTTACTAATATTGCACCAATTCTGTTTATTTGTGAGAACGATATTATTGGTGCCAAATGTTGCTTTAGTTCCGTTGGTTTTATGCTCATATACTTCTTGTATGTAATCCATATTTAAACTATAGACAAAAACATCATAGTTAGCAGAAAAAATTCTTGTTTTATATGCTTGTTCGTCAATAAAAGGCAGCTTATTCTCTAAATATTCTTTGTGTGCGGATGACAACTCCAAACTATCAATTACCATTTGGGTATGTTCCCTGTTAATTGCAATATTATTTTTCCCGTTATAATTGGTTTCTTTTATGAGTTTGCATTTATAATCTCTAAGATAGAATAGCATTTGATTCAGGTCACATTCGCCCTTAAAAAAGATCGTACATTCTTCTTTTTCATCTTGTTCGTTTGGTTTTTCTTTGCTGAGCTTATTGTCCTCAATTACAGAAATCCAGTTTGGTTTCGAATGGTCTAACTCAACTGCAACATCGGGAACAATATCCATTTCAGGAAAATTTAATTGTTCATACAAATACTGTTCAACACCCAAATTTATAATGCGGCATGAAAAGACAAAATGATCAAGTTTGTTCTTTTCTCTATCAAAGGCATAAAATCCTGCAATACCATAATCTCCATATTTATCGATTACCTTGATTAGTTTTTTTTCAATTCCCTCAGAATTAATCAACTCATCAACTTCCGATTCGTTTAATCTCTTTTTGGTATAGTTTAACTGATTTGTTCTATTGAGCAGTTCATGTAACCTATCCTTGTATTCGTTGTCAGCATCTATTAATTGAATTTTGATATCTGATGCCAATAGAAACTCCTCATTACTTTCCTGTTCACTTCTAGCTATATATTTTTTCTCCAAAATTTTATAATGTCCTAATCTGCTATGCGTAGAATCATTTTTACCTGCAAAGGCCGGATGTTCTTTTATTTGTGGAATAAAAGAAGGAAATTCCACACAAATACCTTTGTTGTAAAATTTAGCTTCTTCTAAATTCATATGATTATCATCCAAAAAGAGCGTATTTTCAGCTCTTAGTTGACACTTTTCAATCACCCTGCGTACTAATTTTCCTTTTCCTTCCCATTCTATTTCAGGAAAAATAAAATATTCCCACATACCGATTTCCTGCAGCTTTTTTTTGGCTTGCGAAAAATTATTCTTAGAAACAATGCTATTAATAATTCCCCTACCTGTCAGCCACTTGACTAATTCAATATTTTCCCGGATACAATTCACACCTTCTTCGGAAAGGGTTCCTTTCCAAAAAGTTTCATCAAGATCCCAGATGACAAGTTTTATATTCTTCATTACCTTTTTTTTAAAATCACATCATGTTTTTGTTTTTTTAAGGATTAAAAATGCATGGGGTAATTGCAGTTATTCATCCTGAAACAGGATATTATCGGGTTATTCAATTGCAAATGTCTGCTGTATCATTCGAATTGTAATGATATTGTTTATTTAATAAGATTAGGCTTTAAGCGATTTATGATCAAAAATTACATCGTCTTTATAGTATCCATTCTTGTAGCCAAAGCTAAATTCTGCATATTTAAAATCATTCAACAAAAGAGATACATTCTTAAATGATCCTTTATCAACTAATTTGTTAATGTAATTTACCTGGCTACTTCTGCTATACTTGTGCCGAAGAACAAATAAATTAACATCGGCATGTTTCCCTACAAGAACTCCATCAGTAACAACAGAAACCGGAGCATTATCTAAAATAATGTAGCTAAATCTACTTTTTACAGTTTCCATAAATCGACTAAACCTTCCGTTAGAGAGCAATTCTGCCGGATTATTGGCTACAGGTCCGGCCGGGATAAAGCTTAAATTTTCGATTTGAGTTGGATGAACGATCTCTTTAAAGCTTTCTTTATCTTCTAAATAATTACTCATTCCTACCAAACCATTTAAGCCAAAGAGTTTATATAGTTTTGGTTTTCTCATGTCTGTTTCAATCAATAAAACCTTTCTATGATTCATAGCCAGTATTGCTGCCAGATTAGCACTTACAAATGATTTTCCTTCTCCCGGAATGATGGATTGTACCGAAATTACCTTTTGACTTTGATCGGATAGAATGTTTTCCAAATCGGTTCTTAAACTCCTGAAAGATTCTGTAACCGCAGCTTGCGGACGTTTTGATATTAAACCTTCTTTCTTGTATTTGTTATGACCAATTATTCCCAAAACATTTAATGCCGATTCTTGCTCCAAATCGGACACACTATCTATGGTATTGTTAAAATAGTCGGCTAATTTGATAAAGATAAATGGAATAGAGATTGCTAAAAGAAAACCAAGTACCAGGTTTATTAATGTTTTAGGCCCAACTTTTCTTGTGGATACCAAACTTGCTTGGTCTAACACCTGTGAATTCGGCGCATTGGAAGCAATGGTTATTTCCGCCTCGGCCCTCTTTTTTAAAAGAAAAGTATACAAATCATTATTAAGATCATATCTTCTTTTTATATTGGAAAATTTTTGTTCCATTTGTGGCATTTTAACCAACTTTCCTTTCACTCTATTTATCTGCCTTGAAATTTCAATTATTTCATTTTCAGCATGAACAAGCAGGTTTTTTAAATTCTCTTCTAATCGTTGTTTTGTATGTTTAATTTCTTTATCTAACACTTTCATATTTGGTTCATTCTCAGTGGCACTTAATGAATAAACTTCTTTTTTACTATAAAGTTCTCCCAATTTAAGTACCAACTGATTCAATACCGGATCGGTAATATCTACTACAGAAGGTGATAATATTGAGTTTGATACCAATTCTTCTCCAAACTTTTTTTCAAGATTATTCTCTACCTTATTGAATTCTTTATTGTTGTTTAAATACCTGTTCAAATTTCTACAGTAGTTTAATTTTCTTTCTGCCAATGCATATTCTTCTTCCAGCCTTTTTAAATTGGTTAATACCAAATTGCTTTCCTGTTTTAAATTAACGCTTTGATTTCTGGACTGAAAATCACTAAACAGATGTCCGGTTTGTCTTAAAGAATCTATAACACCATCAAGCTGTATGTCAATGAATCGAACAGTATTTTCTGATATTTTATTTTTTTCTGACAAGCAAAATTTTATGTATTCATTACTTAATTCATTCAAAAAATCAACAAGTCTATTGGGTTGATTTCCTGTTAGGTTCACACTTATCAAATTCCCTTTTAAATCTTCTAAATTTACATCCAAACTACCTACATAACTCAAGCTAAGACTCTCTAAATCATGAAAAATGAAAAAATATTCAACATTCATCGGAACCACCAAATCTTCATTCCTTTCAATAGTGAAACTGAAATATTCATTTTCAAATGGTTCCCCAAATATTCCACTACTTTCAAAACTCACAATTTCATTATTTTCACCTTTTAGCCCTTCGGCTCTTACAATGAATTCATCTTCCGAAATCATTCGTACATATATAGGAACATTTCTTGGGTTTGCTAAAATTCCTGTTTCCGACACCAGAAATGGCTCTCTTTCGTATAAATCTTCGTTGTGCAAAGTTCTTTCCACATACCAGAATTTATACCAACCCAAATTCCTGATAACTTGTTTGGTTAGTGTTAATGATTTTAGAATCCCTATGTGATCTTTAATATTTATTCCTGACATGCCTCCCTCATCATCAAAAAAATCTTTACCACGCAAGGCATTTGATTCATTTTGCACCAAAATGGTACTTTTGGCCTGGTATTTACTCGGAGAGTAATGGCTGTATAGAAAAGCCAATGCCAAGCCAAGAATACCAAACAAGATAAACCAATACCATTTTGATAACAATTTATATTGAAAAGCTTTGATTCGCTTTTTCTCATTTTTCAACATGTTCTCTATGTAATTGTTCTGACCAGACATATTAATGAATGTTAGTGTTTATAACAGATTAATCAGTAAATACAGAATAAAATCATTTCAATAAATATTTGAGCAAATCTTAATCTGAGAGTTATATAGTATCAAAGTTAACTGACTATTTACTTGTCAGCCTTTTGCTTACAATATTCTTAATTGACAAATACAGGTACCTTAAATCAGTTTTTAATGGAGATTTCAGATAGCTTTTGATGTACCGTTTTTCCGAAGCTTGAATCTCGTCCAGTGTTTCAGGTAAATCTGCATAAAACGGTGGAATAATACCAGGTGTAACTTGCTTTCGCAGATATTGCAGTTCTTTATCGTACAGCGACAGGTATTGCCTGCTTATTGGCCTAACACCAACAAGTTTCATTTCTCCTTTTATAAGATTCACAAAATTTGGTATCTCATCAATCCAGAATTTTCTTAGAATTTTACCTATTGGTGTAATCCTAATGTCATTACAAATTTTTCCTCCTTTGTCCAGTTTGTTCTTTTTAAGAAATTCTTCTTGCAGGTATTCAGAAAAAGGTACCATTGTCCTGATTTTATAAACAAAAATTTCCTTGCCTCCTTTTCCTATTCTTTTCATCTTAAATAGCAAACCATATGATGCAAATTTATGGTAATGCGAAGTGCTATTCTTTCTTGCCACTAAATAGATGTATCCATTTACAAAGTATTCATTTACCAATTCGTATCCCCCGGCATATAATCTTCCAATCATTTCCAACTGGCGAATAGAACGATTCATGCCTTTTGTAAGGTAAAAATACAAACCACGAGTGAAGCTTAGTTTAGGAAATACCCTTCTAAATATAAAATAGCGCAGGTATATTAATTTATTTATTGGAAATGGATAAGAGGTTAAAATTTTTCGTTCAATGTTTTCCTGTGGCCTAAAGCGGAGTATGAAAAGAGCTCCTTTTTCTAATTTGTTATGAACAGCTTCAAAAAATTCATTAATACTGATTAAATTATTCACAGGCTCTATACTTATCAATAATTTATAGTTCATTCCTGTTAATCTGTCAATATCTTTGGCTTCTTTTGCACTCACAAGAACGTGTCTTGAATTGTTTCGGTTAAAATAACCGCTAACAAACTTAAATCCTTTTTTCCCAAGCAATAGGGAATGATCGCGAAAGTCATTACGATAAATTAAAAAATTTGATACTTCCTTTTTTGATTTCTCAAAATGATCAAAATTTTCAGAATCCCTTACTAATTCTTTTTCTTCTTTCATGACAATGAGTTTTCGATATCAATAAAAATAAAGTGCCTTACATACTTAAAGTGTCTATTGCGCTACGGATCTCATGAACTTATAACTTAAGACTCTTTCAACTTTAAATACTTAGAAACTGTTTAACTTTTGTTTTTGAGGATTAGTTTTGATGAATGAAGTACTCAGGCAAAGGAAAAATGATGCGAATAGCCTTAGCTATTTAAAGAATTTTTGCAGCCGACTGAGTGCTTAAGTCGCCAAAATAAACCAAAGGATAAAATGTAAACAGTTTCTTATATCTACCAACCTCATTCCAATACATGCTTTCTGCGCTCTTTACTAAAAATGGCAGATGTTGCATCTCTAAAAGTACCGTAAAC
>JAOARS010000212.1 GCA_025210415.1 Marinifilum sp.
GCAAAAAACGGAAGAAAACAACAAATTATCTGCTGAAAAATCTCAACAATCGGCTCTGGTTCAAAAGTTAAAAAAGCGCGAAAAACAACTTCGTGATGATTTGCGAAAACAAAAGAGATACGCACAGAAACTTCAAAAGGAAATTCAGAAAATTATTGAAAGACAAGCTAGGTTAGCAAAAAAATCGAGCAAATCATCCGGAAAATATGTAATTACCCCTGAAGAAAAAACGCTTTCATTATCATTTGATAAGAACAAAGGAAAACTACCTTGGCCAACTAAAACAGGTTTTATTTCCGAGAGGTTTGGCGAACACCCACATCCGGTTTTAAAGCATGTTACAGTACGCAACGATGGCATTGATATTACCACCGATTCCAAATCCGATTGCAGATCGGTATTTAAAGGAGAGGTTACACACATTCTTTCTATGCCAGGCTTAAACAATGTTGTTATTATTCGTCATGGCGAGTTTTTCACAGTGTATTCTAACCTTGCTACAGTAAATGTTAAGAAAGGCGATGTAGTTCAATCTAAAGAAAAAATTGGAGTAGTTTACACGGATAATTCTCAGGACCAAACAATTCTTAAATTTCAGTTGTGGAAAGGAAGTACCAAGTTAAATCCAGCACATTGGTTGTATCGTAACTAATTTTTTTGCGTAAATGTAAGAGATGGAAAATAATCGGAATATTTTTATTGCGAAGCTAGATCGCTTTATTCGCAAATATTATCAGAATTTGCTTTTACGTGGAATTCTGTTGTATTTCGTATTGTTTTTAAGTTATTTTTTTCTGATTTCTTTTTCGGAGTATTATTTATTTCTGTCGGTTACCGTTCGAACCGTTTTAATAATTTTTTCTGCCATACTTACCCTGGCCTTAGGATATGGTTTCCTGGTTCGACCCATTGTTGGATTATTAAAAATTGGAAAGCGAATTTCATATCGTCAGGCAATTGAAATTATTTCTACTCACTTTCCTGAACTCGAAGATAAATTAATCAATACACTCGAATTAACCGAGCAAGCATCAAAAATTAACCAAGACGAGAATTCCTTACTTTTGGCAAGTATCAACCAAAGAATAGATACAGTTAAAATTATCCCGTTTCGAAAAGCAGTTTCATTTCAAACCAATTTTAAATATTTAAAATATTTAGTGGCAGTATTAGGATTACTGGTTTTAATACATTTTCTTATTCCGGATATGTACTCCAACAGTACAGAAAGACTTGTAAATTTTAATACAAAATATGCTCCTCCTGCCGATTTTTCATTTGTTTTGGATAATTGGTCGGGCAGAGCTGTAAAAGGCTCTGATTTCTCTTTAAAAGCTCACACTACAGGCAAGTATATACCCAATGAAGTGTATTTGCTTACGGAGAATTCCAGATTTTTAATGCGAAATGAAAAATCAGGGAATTTTTCTTATTTATTTCGGAATATTAATTCGGATATCAATTTTAGATTGCAATCAGGTAAAGTTTTATCTGAAGAATTTAAAATTAGAGTAATTTCTAAACCTGGCATTAAAAATTTCTCTATTTCAATTAAATCTCCGACCTATACAAAGTTACCCTTACGGATAGAAAAAAACATTGGAGATATCAGTGTACCAGATGGTTCCGACTTAGAGTGGATGTTCGAAACAGAGTTTTTAAGTACAGGAGAATTGGTTTTTTCAGATTCTTTGAATCCTACCCCGGTAATTTTAGAAGGAAATGTGTTAAAGTTTTCCAGAAAAATAAGAAAAAAGAATTCGTATAGAATATTTCTAACAAATAATGAATTCGATAGAGAATTGTATGCAAAATACAATGTTGATGTTATTCCCGATTCGTATCCGCAAATTAAAATTGCAAGCATTCAAGATTCAATTGTACAATCAGGATATTATTTCCGAGGACAAATAAAAGATGATTACGGATTTTCAAAATTGAGATTTGTTTACGAAGCCGAAAACCTTTCGCCAATTTATATTCCAATTTCAGTAAATCGAAATTTAAGTTCGCAGGAATTTTTCTTTTCGTTTGATTTTGCTTCAGAAAATTTTCAAGAAGGAAGTAATGTAAAGTATTATTTCGAAGTTTTCGATAATGATGGTATTAATGGAGCTAAAAAAGCCCGTTCGCAGCAATTCAACTATTACATTCCCGATTCTAAACAACTTTACGATTTAAACAATGCAGTTCAGGATAGTATTGGAAGTAAAATCAACCAGGGAATTCAGTTAAGCGAATCAATTCAACAAGATATACTTCGGATGCAAAAAAATGCATTGGATGGTTCAGCTGAAAAGTGGCAACAAGAGCAATTGTTGAATGAAATTGGAAATAAAAAGAAGAAATTAGATGATTTACTGCAAGAAGTAATGCAGGAAAATCAAAGAAAAAATCGCTTGATGAATTCTTCTGGAATGGACGATCCTGTATTAATGGAGAAACAAAAGCAAATTGAAAAACTACTTGAAAAGGTAATGGATCCTGAGCTTCAAAAACTTTTTGAGGAGTTTAATAAGCTTGCTGAAGATTTAAAATCAGAAGATATCAATAAGCTTGGAAATCAGCTAAAAATGTCGGTTGATGATTTTCAAAAACAACTTGATAGAAATTTACAATTACTTGAGAGATACGAAATTGAAGTGCGTGTTCAGCAGCTAAGCAATCGAATAAGCAAGTTGGCAGATGAACAGGAAAAATCGGCTACGGATGATAGAAAGAATTCTGAAAAATTAAGAGATACCCAAGAATCCGGTAAAGAAAAATGGAATGATTTAAAGGAAGATTTGGAAAATGTTTTTGATAAAAATTCATCCATCCAAAAGCCATATAATTTTGATAATGATATTAAAGGTTTACAAGAAGAAATAGATGGAATGATTGAAGAATCGAGCCAATTCTTCAAGAATGGAAAATCTGGAAAAGGTGCAAAAAATATGAAAAAAACCTCTGCAAAACAGAGGAATTTAGCGCAAAAATTAAATGACAATATCTCTAATAGCTCTTCTGCTCAAATGAGTGCAGATATTGGTAGTTTGATTCGCTTAATGAATAATTTAATTGAGTTTTCTTTTCAGCAAGAAGATGTATTAGATCGATTCAAAAGAGTAGGCTATTTAAATCCATTGTATACCGAAATGATTGAAGAACAAGGAGATTTAAAAGAAGAGTATGCACTAATTCAAGACTCTTTACTTTCTTTATCAACAAGATCGCCACAGGTTGCATCTTTAATAGGAAATAGAATATTTAATATTGAAAATGAATTGGATAATGTGATAAACGAGGCTAGTGAAAGGCGAAAAATTCAGGCTGCAACAGCGCAACAAAAAGTGTTGACTGACGTTAATGAATTGAGCGTATTTTTATCTGAAGCTTTAAAACAAATGATGGAACAAATGGCAAATGCGATGCCTGGCGATCAATTGGGAGATAAAAAAGGAGGGCAACCATCTTTCTCAGGATTAAAATCTCAACAAAAATCTTTAAAAAAGATGTTGGAAGAATTAATTTCTGATATGAAAAGTGGAAATTCTCAAAAAGGCTCAAAAGAGAAGTTGGGGAAATTTTTACAAAGACAGGAAATGTATCGCCAAAATTTGGATGAAATGCTTCAAAATGGAGGTTTGAGTAACGAAAGTGAGAAAATCTTACGTGAAGTAACAAAAATGCTTGACCAAATGGAGTCGGACATTTCTAATTTTTCAATAAATTCGTCAATGATATTTCGCCAAAATCGTATTTTTTCAAAATTATTAGAGGCTGAAAATGCCCATAGAGAAAAAGATTTTGATAAGAGACGAGAAAGTAAATCAGGAAATATTATAAAATTGAGTAACCCTAGAGAAATATTTGAGTATAAAAGAGTACGAACTGATTTTGAAGGAGTATTTTATGACTCAAATGTCAAAATGTTCGACTATTATAATAAGTTGTACTTGGATTATATGATAAAACTAAATAATGACTAAATCTGATAACTTGTTGGTATTTCCATCTGAACTAGAAAACATAAGTAGGGTTGAAAGATTGATAGACGATATTTCATCTTCCTACAATTTAAGCTCCGAAATTTACGGTAAAATTTCAGTAGCAATCATTGAAGCTGTAAACAATGCGATTCTACATGGTAATCGATTAGATACTTCAAAAAATGTTAAAGTCGAATTCAATATCGATGAAGAAGCCATTCAATTTATTATTGAAGATGAAGGCACTGGATTCGATTTTGAAAATATTCCTGATCCAACTTTACCTGAAAATCTTGAGAAAACTCATGGCAGAGGAGTTTTCTTAATGAATCATCTTGCTGATGATATTGAATTTTGCGAAAATGGCGCATTGGTAGATATGAAATTTAGATTTGCTTAAATGTTGATTACATATAATTCGTGTGAAACAGAAATTCCCGCGATTGATCAAAAACGCATTAGCGATTGGGTCAATCGCGTTGTAGTTAATAATGGCGGCGAGATAGGGGAGATAAACTACTACTTTTGTTCAGATGATTACTTGCTGGAAATGAATCGTGAGCACCTAAATCACGATTACTACACAGATATTATCACCTTCGATTACACTATTGCTAATATCATTTCCGGCGATCTTTTTATAAGTGTTGATACAGTGCGTGACAACGCTGAAGAGTACAAATGCGAATATTTCGAGGAACTTTACCGTGTCATTATTCATGGAGTGCTTCATTTGTTAGGAATAGATGATAAAACAGATGAAGATCAGGCCATCATGACACAAAAGGAAGATGAATCGTTAGCATTACTTTCCAATATTAATTAAATTTGTGAAATTTTTTAGTTTATTTTGCTGAATTACAAGATGTTAGAATTGAGTATTTTATTCTAGTATTTTGATATTCAGCAGATTAGTTTAAAATATTTATCTTTGTAGATAAATAAGGAATTAAGAATACAAATATCTTATAATAGTATGTTGCCTAAGTATGATGTTATAGTAGTAGGGGCCGGACATGCAGGATGTGAAGCAGCAACAGCTGCCGCAAACCTTGGTTCAACAGTTCTTTTAATTACAATGGACATGAACAAGATTGCACAGATGTCTTGTAATCCAGCCATTGGAGGAATTGCAAAAGGGCAAATTGTTCGTGAATTGGATGCTTTAGGTGGATATACCGGAATTGTTACCGATCGTTCTTCCATTCAATTCAGAATGCTGAACCGTTCAAAAGGTCCGGCAATGTGGAGTCCTAGAGCACAATGTGATAGAATGATTTTTTCGGCAGAATGGCGTAAAATTGTTGAAAATAC
>JAOARS010000213.1 GCA_025210415.1 Marinifilum sp.
AAAATAACTTCATCCATCTTAGAACCTGTTTCGGTTAGTGCAGTTGCAAGAATTGTAAGCGAACCTCCATTCTCGATATTACGAGCTGCACCAAAGAAACGCTTAGGTTTGTGAAGAGCATTTGCATCAACACCACCAGAAAGAACTTTACCTGATGCTGGCGATACTGTATTGTATGCTCTTGCCAAACGTGTAATCGAATCCAGTAAAATCACAACATCATGTCCACATTCAACCATTCTTTTAGCTTTCTCAAGTACGATATTAGCAACTCTTACATGGCGTTCAGCCGGTTCATCAAAAGTAGATGAAATCACTTCAGCATTTACACTTCTGGCCATATCGGTTACCTCTTCCGGACGTTCATCAATCAAAAGGATTATCATGAAAGCTTCAGGATTGTTAGCAGCAATTGCATTGGCCACTTCTTTTAACAACACTGTTTTACCTGTTTTTGGTTGCGCAACAATCAATCCTCTTTGCCCTTTACCAATTGGTGCAAACATATCAACAACACGAGTTGACAATGAATTAGATGAACCACCTGTCAGGTTGAATTTTTCATCTGGAAAAAGTGGTGTCAAATGATCAAAAGGAACACGGTCACGAATCACCTCAGGCAAACGTCCATTAATCTTTTCTACTTTAATTAAAGGAAAATATTTCTCACCTTCTTTTGGTGGGCGAATAGATCCATTAACAGTATCACCAGTTTTTAATCCAAATAATTTTATTTGTGATTGAGATACGTAGATATCATCGGGAGAATTCAAATAGTTGTAATCTGATGAACGAAGGAAACCATAACCATCAGGCATAATTTCTAAAACTCCGGAACTATTAATTATTCCATCAAATTCGAAAAGTTTCTCCTTTTCGCGTTTTTCAAATCTTTTTCTATGTTGATTTTTATCCTGACGATCTTGTCTTTCTTGTCGCTCAGGCCTCTCAGCTCTTTCCTGTCTTTCACTTCTCTCCGGGCGATCAACTCTTTCCTGCTTTTCTTGCTTAGGCTTTATTTCTTCCGAAACCTTAGGGTCGTTTTTTTGAGTTTTTACTTCTTCAACTTTCTCAGCTTCAACCTTTACAGGCTCAGCTTTCTTTTCAACAACTTTTCTGGTGCGCTTAAGTTTTGCAGGAGCTTCTTCGGTTTTCTTTTCTTCTGATTCAATTTGAGCTGCTGCTTCTTTTACAACCTCTTTCACTGGTTGTTCAGTTTTTCTTCTTCTGCGCAACTTAATTTTAGACTGATCCTCCTCAGTCTTTGTCTCACCTTCGGCCTTTTTAATTCTCTTACGAGGAGCCTTTTTCTCGGTAGATTTCATTTCAGAAGCTACAATCGCCTGCTGATCAAGAATCTTATAAATTAAATCTTGCTTTTTAAAAGATTCAATCTTCTTAATTTTAAGTTCTTTAGCGATTTCTCGCAACTCAGGCACAAGCTTCTTGTTTAATTCAAGAATATCGTACATATAAAATTTGTTAATATTTTTTGGGTAATGTTTTTTAGATAGAATTGTATTTGAACAATACGGAACCTGATCTTTCGACCTCTAAATGAGAAGAATCAATCGGAATTCAAATGCAATATTACGCAATTAGTTATAATTCGCAAAAAATTATTGAATAATTATCAATAATAGTTCGTTAGTTTTTAGTCATTACTCATTAGTTTGATTTGCAAGGCACTCAAAAATAAGGTGCTGTAAAATTACATTCCAAGCATACAAACCAGTGCAAATGTGACAGTTATACCACCAGCAAAGTATTGATCAAGACAATCGTATTTAAATCGTTAATTGTATTTAAAAACTCCATTTTGATATTGACCTTTTTGTACTGATAATCCCACTTTGAGTGGGAATATCAGGAAGGTACTGCCTTTGTGTTAGGGATAGGAACGAAAAGCCCACAGCGTAGCGAGGACTTGTAGTGTATAGCCCGACCCGAAGGGGAACACCCAAACTTTTTCTTTTGTCGGGAGTAAATGAATGAATAAAACTTAAATGCGAATTGCCCTAGAATAATTATCCTAAAATTGAGTTTTCCATAAGTTTTCCTAATCAATTTCACTTTTACAAATAACGAACAGTCAATTTCTTTTTTTAAATCATTTTGCTATATTTAAATACTAAATGACGGAGTTAAACTCGGTCATTTTTATACTATAAAATCCACTATGAGACAGCTAAAAATTACCAAACAAGTAACAAACAGAGAGACTCCGTCACTGGACAAGTATCTGCATGAAATCGGGAAAGTCGACCTGATTTCTGCTGAAGAGGAGGTTCAGCTTGCCAGAAAGATTAAAAAGGGAGACAAAAAAGCTCTGGATCGGCTTATTAAGTGTAACCTACGTTTTGTTGTATCTGTATCTAAACAATATCAGAACCAAGGTCTTAGCTTACCTGATTTAATTAATGAAGGAAATTTAGGATTAATTAAAGCTGCACAAAGATTTGATGAAACAAGAGGATTTAAATTTATCTCTTATGCAGTTTGGTGGATTCGTCAATCAATCTTACAAGCTTTAGCAGAACAAGCACGAATTGTTCGTTTGCCACTGAATAAGATTGGTTCAATCAACAAAATCAACAAAACATTCTCTCAATTAGAGCAAGAGTATCAGCGAGAACCTTCGGCTGAGGAAATTGCCATTATTTTAGAAATGAGTCCTAAAGATGTTAAAGAGGCTCTTAAAGCATCAGGCCGTCATGTATCAATGGATGCTCCTATTAATCCTGAAGAGGAAAATACATTGTACGACATCTTATTAAGTAACGATGAGATTAGTCCGGATAAGGCCTTAATCAGAGATTCTTTAAGAAAGGAAATTGAAAGGTCTTTATCAACATTATCAAAAAGAGAAGCTTCAATTATTCGTTTGTATTTTGGCCTAAATGGAAAACCTCCTTATTCGTTAGAGGAGATTGGAAAAGAATTTGGTTTAACCAGAGAAAGAGTACGTCAGATTAAAGAAAAAGCGATTAAAAGGATGAAATCGACATTTAGAAGTAAAATTTTAAAAACCTATTTAGGAGAATAAATACTTGCTTTATTAAATGATATTTAAAGGATAAGGGGAAAATTTCAACATTTCTCTCTTATCCTTTTTTATTAATCCGAGTTCAATTAAAAATATGGTCACAATTTGAGAAACTGTTTACATTTTATCCTTTGGTTTATTTTGGCGACTTAAGCACTCAGTCGGCTGCAAAAATTCTTTAAATAGCTAAGGCTATTCGCATCATTTTTCCTTTGTCTGAGTACTTAATGCATACAAACTAATCCTCAAAAACAAAAGTTAAACAGTTTCTGAAAAAGTCATTTTCATCCAATCTTTATTTTAAAAATTCTTCAAAATACCTCGTTATTCTTTCCTAATTTTTAAAATAAAGATCGAATAAATTTGACTTTCTGTGGCTGATATTTTTAATCGAACTCGGGTTATTATATCTTTGCGCCAAATAAATACAAATCTTAAACAATCAAATGCAAACAATTATCTCGCCATCATTATTATCAGCAGATTTTACAAACCTGAAAGCCGATATTGAGATGGTTAACAGAAGCGAAGCCGATTGGTTTCATCTTGACATTATGGATGGTGTTTTCGTTCCTAATATTTCTTACGGATTGCCAGTTGTTCAGCAAATTAATAAAGTTGCAGAAAAACCATTGGATGTTCATTTAATGATAATAGATCCGGATCGGTATGTTGAAGCATTTCAAAAAGCTGGTGCAGATTATCTAACGGTACATTACGAGGCTTGTACACATTTACACCGCACAATTCAAAATATTAAACAACATGGAATGAAAGCTGGTGTTTCTTTAAATCCACACACACCAGTTGCAGTACTCGAAGATATTATTCAGGATGTTGATTTGGTTCTTTTAATGAGTGTAAATCCAGGATTTGGGGGGCAAAGTTTTATTGAAAATACTTATAAAAAAATTAGTCAATTAAAACAGATGGTTGCAAACCAAAATGCCAGTACAATTATTGAAGTTGATGGTGGCGTTAATATGGAAACTGGAAAAAAATTACTTGATGCAGGAGCCAATGCATTAGTTGCAGGCAGCTTTGTTTTTGGGTCTGATAATCCAACTCAAACCATATCAAATTTGAAGAATTTATAAAACTAAAAATAGTTAAAAGACCAAATGTACAACACATTTGGTCTTTTAATTTTATACACTAATTGTATCTTTTCCTTCCAAGTAGTTTTGCAAATAAGCAAAGTGCTTTGTTAACCTTCCTCCTTTTACAATCGTAGCTCGTTCAATAATACCATCAGGATCTTCACCAAACAGTGCATCATAAACATGGTCAGCTAATGCTTCTCCAAAATCCATCGAAGAATCGCGAGGCAATTCTCCAGGCAAATTATCTACCGCCATCACAGTAACATTTCGCTTGTCAACAAACGGGATTGTTTCCTCCTCATTAAACCTGTCGTATCCATAAAACGAGGATGCAATGGTTGATGGTCTCAAAGTAGAAGGAAGTGGTCCATCAATGTCACAACTTACATCTGCAATCACAGAAATTCTAAAGTCATCTTCCTTATAATCATCAGGAGTTAAAAATTTAGGTGCTTTAGAATCCCAATAATGACAGGCAATATACAAATCGGTAACTTTTGAGAACTTTTTAAAAGTTGAACGATACATTTCAGGATGATCAAAAAAATGTTGTAATTCAAAATTCGAACCATCTATTCTTTCTACATACTGATCCGGATCAATTCTACACACAACAGGTTCATTGTATTCTGTTGTGAGAAATTCTTCCGGTGAAACTTCTTTAATATTTAAAATTTGAATGGTTTGCATTGCTCCCATTGCAACTCTTCCACCACCAGTAATCAGAATTTTAATAGGCTTTAATGTAACCTTCTTTAAATGTTCGTACATTTCCTGCATATCCAAACATGATCGTGCCGGAGGTAAATCAAAAAAATCAGTTCTCATTCCTCTAGCTCTTAATGCTTTGTACGCTCCAACTACTCCTGCCCAATGACCAAAGGCAACAAGTCTTTTCCCTGCAAGGTTCGTTAAATATTCATAATCTATTAAAGTAATATTTCGTTTTATAACCTGGCGAAGCAACTCCTGATTATGAGTCTGTTCTTTAGCGGTATGAGAGAAAAACAAATATGTTTTATTAGGAATTAATGTAGGAATATTTACCTCTTTCACACCTATTAAAATATCGCATTCACGAAGATCTTCTGTCAAAAAATATCCGTACTCACGATATTCAGCATCGGAAAAACTTCTTATATCGCTGGGCTGGATAAAAATACTAACATTCGGAAACCTGTCCAGAATTTTTAAGCCTGTTGCAGGTGGTATTGCAACTCTTTTATCAGGAGGATTCTTTGTTTCCCGAAGTACTCCTACTCGAATACGATTTTTCATATGATATATATTTTAGGTGTGAGAAAATAGTAATGGCGCAAATTAAGCTTCAACACTCATTAAAATCTGCCATACTCATTTAAATTTAATAAACATTTAACAAGTTTCAGAATTTTCATTAATTTTTTAACATCTTATACCATTTTGAAAATGAAGTGAGCTATATTGATTATTTGGTATGCCGATGTAATAATGGTTGAGCCTTTCGAGTGAAACAAAGATAAGGCTCATTTCATTATACAATCGGTATTATTCATCGACTGATTTATAATTCGATACAATAATGGAATGATAAAAAATAAATCAAAACTGTCAATTCTGAGCCAATAAGTTTAACAGCTAAATGTTTTTTACTAATTTTGCATGAATTCTAGGGGCTGACGTGGTTTTGACAGCATGTAGAATTGATATGTAAGCATGTCGAGCGTTGTGATTCCAGCTCGTAAATATCGGATCTCACACTTTTTAATTGGCGAAAATAATTACGCTCTTGCTGCTTAATCGAATCATAGTAGATTAAAGCTTAATTGCGGCACAAGGTTGCTGCGACGAGACATCCCGCTTATGGTTCCACCTTGTTCCGGTAAGTATATGGGGTGCTAGCAATTCAAGGTTAGCAAACTTCATGCTTCAGGAAGTTCGCGAAATTTAGAAGATAAGCTAAGGCTTCGGGTGTGCTTTCCCTATCCTTAGTCGAAAATTAATAAATCACTAAGCATGTAGAAAGCTTATTGGTCGCATGTTTGGACCAGGGTTCGATTCCCTGCAGCTCCACGAAAGACGAATAAAACGCAGAAAATCAGCACGTTACAAATAGAGATTTTCTATTTGTAACTGCGATTTATGCTATCGTAGAAAAATCTGGTGTTATTAAGTGCGTTGGGGGACGCTAAAAAAGCATCAGGTATGAACGAGAAATTTGCAACCGTACCTAAAATTGTCAAGGGCAATACATGGTACATTTACTTCCAGTGTTGGCATCCATTAAAACAAAAGTTGATGCCCAAAAAGATTTATCGTGGCTTTCAATCTCTAAAAACGAATAAAGAGAAGTTAGCTCACGGGAAGAAGCTTTGTGCCGAATACGAAGAAAAGCTTCGGGCGGGATGGAATCCTTGGGAAAAACAGGAAACCATTATCTACACAGATGAGATAGCTTATCACAATCAATCCAAAATTCAAGGGAAAAGAAAGAGGTCAGTAAAAAACCTGCGTTTTTACCAATCTTCTTATTTGGAGTGGAAAAAACCTGAAGTGAAGAAAAAGACCTTTCAATCGTACACGTCTAAACTCAGAAAACTTTGCCTTTGGACTGAGAAAAATGGCTTTGGAAACTACGATATATCTTGTATTAATAATACGATCATGCAGAAATTCTTCACTTACCTGGACAAAGATCTAAACTTGGATCGATTGACAATTGAAAAGTATGAGCAAAACATTAGAGATTTCTTCCGTTGGCTGAAGAAAGAAAAGAAGATATTGGAAAATCCTATCTATGATATTCAAAAACCAAAAAAGAAAAAGGATTGTGCAGCAAGACCTATTCCCAGAAATGATTTGAGCCTTTTATTAACTCACATCCAAGATCACGACAAACAACTTTTTCTTGCATGCTTGTTTCAATATTACTGCTTCATTCGTCCGGGAGAGGAATTACTGAGTTTGAAAATTAAGGACATTAATTTCTATTCTGGAATCATCAGAATGAATCAGCTTGATGCGAAAAATAAAGAAACTGAAATCGTAAACATGCCTGATCAGCTTCTGGATCTATGTGTGAACGTTTACCAATTACCTCATTTT